>CAIQSZ010000056.1 GCA_903874575.1 uncultured Elusimicrobia bacterium | reverse complement strand
CGCCGTTGCCGTACACCTCGAAACTGCGCACGATCATCCCCGCGCCGCAGGTGCTGACCGTCACCGCGACGCCTTACTTCAGCACGTCGAGCGGCACCTTCGCGGCGCCGACCTTGCTCAGCGGCATCCCGACCGCTCCGGTGGCCGGCACGGTCGACCCGTTCTGGGTGTTCAGTTCGACGCAGGGCCTGCCGATGCCGGCGTTCGGCGCCACGGACTACCTGGTCGTCGACGGCGAGATCATCGGCTACACGCAGGGAAGCTTCCTGGGCGCCGTTCCCGGCGAGTTGTTGAGCGTGCTCCGCGGCCAACTCAACACGCTCGCGACGACGCACTCCTCGGGCGCTTACGTTTCGCCGCAGGTCCCGCAGGGCGTCGCCAACATCGCCGCCCTGCGCCTCGACCTGGTCTCCAGTCAGTTCCAGATCGAACTGTCGCAGATTGAATTCAACCGCATCCTGCCGGTCGGCATGAACGGATTGGACGGCGACCTCACCTCGATCAAGGCCTATCGCTCGCTCGACGGGAGCTTCCATCGCGACGCGGCGTCGGGACTGGACGTCAGCGACGTGCCGCTGGGCGCCTCGGCTTTCGGCGGGGCCGGGATCGGCGGCCGCGCGACGGTGCCGATCAGCGATCCATCCCTGGGCAGCCCCGGCTACATGCTGGTCACTTCCACGCCGACGGCCGTCTATATCGCCTTCGACGTCTCGCCGTCGGCGCGCTTCTCGTATCCCACGCTCAGCCCGCCCAACGAGGTGACCGGCGTCTCGGCTCCCGACATCTCCCGGTTCAAGCTGCTGCCGTCGAACGCGGGTCACGCGACGGTGTTCGCCAGCTCGACCGTGGCCAGCGCGACGTTCGTGATCGCGCCGACGGTGAACGTCGTCTCGGCCGTCTTGGACCAACTGTCGGGCAACTTCGCGTTCCAGAACGATAAGAACGTTCCCATGCTGCGCCTGACGATGACGACCGACCAGAACACGGCGCTCATCCAGCGACTGAAGGTCGACCGCACGGGCTCGGGGAGCTCGTTGGACAGCGACGTCACCGCGATCAAGGTCTGGAAGGACGCCAACGGCAACGGCATCTTCGACCTGGTCGATTCCAGCCCCGCGTTCGACGGCAGCTTCCCCAACTTGATCTCGTACGGCAACGACACTTTCAGCACGGGCACCGCCACGATCATTCTCAAGACCCCGATCCGGGTGACGACCGAGCCGGCGGCGTACTTCGTGACCTATGACCTCTCTCAATTCGCGGCCGAGGGCAACCAAATCGGCATCGCGATGGCCGATCCGTCCTACCTCACCATCCAGGTGCCGAACGTGGCGATGTTCGCCTCCGCCTTCGCCTCGAACCCCTTGCTCACCGTCCAGAAGGTCACGTCCCGCGTCACGATGGGAGTCAACGACCTCGCCTCGGGCATCCCGGGCGTCTCGCAGGCGCAGGCGAACGTCGCGATGCTGCGCTTCAACCTGGCCACCGACATCGCGTTGGCCCCGTGGCGTTCGATGCGCCTGGAGCGCGGCGGCGGCTCGCAGGACACCGCGAAGCCCCTCGGCCGCAATACCGACGTGAAGTTCATCCACGTCTATAAGGACATCAACCAGAACGACGCGCTCGACTCCAACGACATCAACATCTCGGAGATCGACACCACGCTGGCGGTCGCCGTCTCGAGCGTCCAGGCGACGCCCTTCGACCTGGTCGTCCTATCGACCAGGGGCTTCCCCGTGGACAACGCCGGCGCCCCGATCCCGGGCCGCCTCTGGATCAACGGCGCGGAGTTGATGACCTTCACCGGCCCCGGCTGCGCGGGCGCGTTCACTCCCGGCATCGACAACGCGACCGGACGGCCGTGCTTGAACATCGCCTCGCGCGGCGACGTTCTCGGATCGGCGAACACGCCGCGCCTGAACCTGTCGGTCGGCGCCAACGCGCGCAAGGTCGATGTGTTCGACCAGACCAACGACTCCAACGTCCAGACGGTCGTCACGATGAACGCCGATCAGTACGTCGGGCCGACGGCGCAGACCTTCTTCGTCAGCTACGACGTCGGCGACGCGGCCGTTCCCAACGACGTCATCAACGTGACCGTGCGCGATCCCAACTGGATCGGCATGCCGCGCGGCGACGTCGTCCTTCAGACCCTTTACACCGGGGTGACCCGCACTCTGCCCTTGGGCGCGCAGACGACCAGCTATCCTTACGTGGGCAGCAACATCGCCGTCAGCCCCCTGACGCTCAGGGTGGGCGGTTATTCGTCCGCGCCCAACGGCGCCGGCCAGGGTGACGGAAACGTCCCGATTCTGACCGTGAACCTGCAGTCCAGCCAGGACTTCATCAACATTTCGTCGATGCGCCTGCGCCAGTCGGGCACCTTCGCGACCGCGACCGCGGCTTTCACCGGGGACGGCGACGCGTCGGCGATCAAGATCTGGCTGGACAACGGCACCGGGGTGTTCAACCCGTCGGCGGACCAACTCATCGGCTCTCTCAGCGTGTCCACGAACGGGGCCTTCTCGAACGGCGTCGCGCTGGTGCCGCTGACCGTCAACGGGATTCCCTACCTGACCGTG
>CAIQSZ010000055.1 GCA_903874575.1 uncultured Elusimicrobia bacterium | reverse complement strand
GATCTCTCGTGGCTCAAGCGGCGCGCGTTCGCGGCGCTGGCGGGGCGCGCGGCGCGCGGCTTCGACCTGACGCACGGCCACGGCGACCTGCTCGATCAGGATCTGCTCAGCCTGCACAACTGCGTGCACGCCGCGCGCGAGGCCGCGACGGGGCGCGCGCTGCCCGCGTCGGACGCGGTCGGCCGCCTGCACGCGCTCCAGCTCGGCGGACGCCGCTTCCGCTTGTTGGCGGCGAATTCGCGGCTGATGAGGGAAGACGCGATCCGGCGCTTCGGCATCGCGCCCGAGTCGGTCGAGGTCGTCTATCCCGGCTACGATCCGGCGCGCCTGCGCGCCGCCGACCGGGCGCGGCTGGGCGCGGGCCTGCGCCGCGAGCTGGGTCTGGCGGCGGACCAGCCCTTGTTCGGCCTGGTCACTTCGGGCGATTTCGAAAAACGCGGGCTGACCGCGTTCCTGCGCGCGTTCGCCCTCGTCGCGCGCCAGGCGCCCGGCGCGCGCGCCCTGGTGGTGGGCAAGGAGACGCGGCCGGGACCTTACCTGCGGCTGGCCTCGGAGCTGAGGATTTCCGGCAAGCTGTCCTTCCGGCCGCCGGAGGCCGAAGTCGAGAGGCTGTACCACGCGCTCGACGTTTACGTCCATGCCGCGCGCTGGGAGGAGTTCGGGATGACCGTGCTGGAGGCGCTGGCCTGCGGGGTTCCGGTGGTGGCCGGCGAGAAGGTCGGCGCCGCCGAACTGCTGGCGGGCGAGGCCCGGGAGCTCGTCCTGGCCGAGCCGACGCCCGAAGCGCTGGCGTCGGCCATGCTCCGTCTGGCCCGCGATCCGGGGCTGCGCGCCCGCCTGCGCGCCGCGGGCCCCGCGGCGGCCGCGCCCCACACCTTGGCCGCGCACGGCGCCCGGGTCCTTTCCCTCTACGAGCGCCTGAGAAAGAAGTAAAATCCCCGTCATGAAGCCCATGGAGGGAGCGCGGGCGGTCCTGCGCCTGTGCGGCAGGGCGCTCCATGCGGTCCTGCGCGGCATCGGCTGGCTCTTCCTTCTCCTCGTTCTTGCCGGCGCGGGGCTGGCGTGGTACGCGTCGCGCAACTTCAACCCGGAGCGCGCCCGCCTCATGGCGGTCGAACAGCTGACCGCCCTGCTCCACCGCGAGGTGTCCATCGATCATCTGACGCTCGGCCCGCGGGGACTCAAGGTCGTCGGCCTGCGCGTGCGGCGCGGCAAGGCGGGCGAGGCCGACCTGCTCTCCTGCGATTCGGCGATCGTCTCCATCAAGTTCCGGCCCCTGCTCCAACGGCGCCTGGAGTTCGACACCGTCGTCCTGCAGGCGCCGCAGATTTCCTTGACGCGCGACGAGCAGGGCAACTGGGGCATGTCCGACGTCTTCGGCTCCACGGCGGCGCGGCGCGGCGCGCCGCTTCCGCTGGCGCTGGCCGCCGCGGAGACCGTCGTCGAGGACGGCGTCCTGCGCATCGACGACCGCCTGCGCCGCCGCAAGCTGTTCTTCGACAAGCTGCGCCTGCGCGTCGACGGCTTCGAGCTGGACAAGCCGTTTCCCGTCTCCCTCTCGCTGCGCACCGCCGACACGTTCGCGGGCCGCACGATCTCCGCGAGCGTGCAGTCGGAGGGGCGCGTGGACCTGGCGGGCCTGCGCTGGTCCAGCGCGACGGCGACCTCGGAGCGTCTGAGCGTCGAGATCGAGGGCGTGCTCCTGTCGGGACGTGCGTCCGTCGCCGGCTTCACGGCGCCGTCGATCACGGTCGCGGTCTCGGCTCCGCCGCTCGGTCCCGAGGCCTGGCGGCGCCTCCTCGGACGCGACGCGCCGCTGAATCTTCCGTCGTCGCGCTGGACGCTGAAGGCGGAGATCCCCGCGCCCGCGATGCTTGAAGTCGAGCGGCTCTCCGTCGAGACCCCGGCCGGCGCGGCTTCCGGGGCCGGGGTGTTCGACTTCGCCGCGGACACGCCGACGTTGAGCGTGGAGCTGACCGCGCGCGACGTCCGGCTCGACGAGGCGGGCTCGTGGCTGCCGTCCGCGGCGGCGCATCGTCTCGAGGGCCGGGCGACCGCGCGCGCGGCCGTCACGGGCTGGTGGGGGAACTTCCAGGTGCGCGACGCGGACCTGTCCGTGCGCGGCTTCGGCGGCGCCTGGGCCGAGCGTCGGCTGGAGGGCGTCGACGCCGACGTCTCGGCCTCCGACGACTTCGCGAAGCTGAAGGCCGAGGTCTCCCGGGGACGCGCGTCGGTCGCCGGCAACGTCTTCGAGGACCTGGCCCTGGCCGCCAGCCTCGACGGGCGGAGCCTGGCCGTCGACCGCCTGAACCTGAGCTGGGCCGGCTCCAAAGTCCGCCTGCGCGCGCGCGTCGAGCACCCGGCCGCGCCGAAGGAGATCGTCCTGTCGGGCTCCGTCGACCGGATCGACTGGCCGGCCGCGGCGCGGCTGGCCG
>CAIQSZ010000054.1 GCA_903874575.1 uncultured Elusimicrobia bacterium | reverse complement strand
CGCCCTCGGGAAGAGGCACCGGTGCTGAAGGCTTCGCGGCGCGCGCGTAGAGGCCCTCGATATGACGCGCCTCGCCGAAGGATGGAGATTCGATCTCAGCGGCGCCGTCGCGCCAGCGTGCACGCGGCAGAATCACCGCCGGGATATCCAGCTCGCGCGTCGTGATCGCCGCGTGGCTGAGCAATCCGCCCGACGTCGTGATCACGGCCCTGGAGGCCCGGATCGCATCTATGTCTTCGGGAGTCGTGTAATCCGCGACGAGGATAAAGCCGCCGGCCGCGGCCTTGCGCCTATCGTATGTCACGCGCGCGAATACGGGATGGCCGTGCGCTCGACTGCCCACGATGCCCGAGATGCGCCGGCCAGGGTAACGCTCAACGCCGGGCCTGGAACGGAGCATCTTCAAAAGATATGTGAGACCCGGCACGGCGCCGCGAGATGCCGCCGGAACGACCTGATATCCTTGCGCGGTCAACTCCAAGGACAATTGATCCGGCGCCATGCGACGCGGAGAACTCCCGGGCTTCAAATCCGAGAAAGCGGCGTCGGCAAACGCGACCTGGCCCGTTTTCGGATCACGCAAAATTTGCAGGGATACAATAGAGTCCGGTGTAAGCCGGAGTTCCGCGCGCTCCGCCGACAGTTCGCCGAGAGAACCGATCGGTTCGAACCGTAAAACTCCGGGATCCAGAGACGACACGACCTCAGCCATGCGCCCGGCTGATGATGCGTCGGCCGAAAGCGCGCGCGCAAGGGCGCCAAGAGGGTCGTAGCGAGGCTCTCGCTGGACGACGCTCTCGCGTGTGAGGCGCAGCTGGCCGCGCGCGATCGCTGCCTCGATCTGAGCGTTGTAGAAGCGATCGATGCTACGCTGACCGAACCTCTCGCCTTCAGGAATCGACGGAAGTCCGAGGCGCGCCAGAGAGCGATTCAACCCCCTCCGAAGTAGGACGCGGTCATGATCACCTGAACGATACTCCCACCATCTTTGGAGAACCCTCCCATCATCATCATCGAGTTTCATCCTCCCATCTGCATTGCAGAATGGCAATGACCCCTCACTCAAAAAAACGTCAGCCCATTCGTCGATACGGTGACCTACCTCTTCGATCCGACTGAGACCCTTAACGAGCATCGGCAGCGCATCGTAGACCGTTGAAGTCGTTTGAAGCGCCTGAATGACCAGGGCAAAAGTCTTCCTCATTTCATCGCTACTCTGAGAGGCATGATCCTTATCAATGACTGCAGTCAGGAAGTCGTTCTCGGCCGAGACATGGAAGCCCATTCCCTGCAAAACGCGCGCAACGTAATACAAACGCATCTCCTTTTCGCGAGTGCCCTGCCACTCCTGGTAACGCACGCGCAACATCCCGCCCTCATCGGCCGATGAGAGATTCGCATATACTTCGGCGGAATGATTGCCGAAACGGAAATGTCCCCAGAATTGATGATCTTTCAGAAGGGATTTCCCCTGCGGCATGTTTCCAGAGTTGGACATCGACTCGACGAATCCCTTGAACGCCGGAGAAACAAGACGCCCCCTGGCGACAATTGGATTCTCGGAGAAATTCACAAGAGCGACATCCCTCTTTTTCCCTCCTATATCGAATATGACGGTTGTGTTCGCCGACGGGAAGATGGTGGTTTGTCCAATCAAGTCCAAAGCCGCTTGATGCAACCGGTTGATATGGAAGTGCATCGAATCCCTGTCAATCGGCACCACTAGTTCGGCGGCTGCCGGCGGTAGGAGGTCATGATCGGAAAGACCGGCTACGCTCCGATTAAATTTATCGCGGAGGCCCGCCACCCTTGAACCACCCGAGACAGCATCCAACCTATTGTCCAAGCGCGCATAGAAGGTCTCCATTGTCTCAAGTTGAGCAAGAATATGACGCGCGGTCTTGACCGTCATCCTTGAAGAGCCCTGAGAGATGAGGTCGAGCGCCGTGAAGTTGGCGTCGATAAGCGTATTGAACGCCTGAAGGCTCGCGTGCAGGTCCGCGGCGACGGGACCGTCCGTCTGGCGCATGACGCTGACTCTCACGGGGTGATCCTGAGCGGGAACCGACGGGACTCCGTCCGGAGGTACAAAATCGACTCGATAGCCGAACGCATTGAATCCGATTCGCGGGGAATGGATTACGATACCCTCCGACGTCTCTAACGGGATTCCCCCTCGATAAAGCGGACCTGGAGAGGAGTCGGCTAAATGCGAGGCTGGGTAGTGTACACCAGCCGACACACCCGGACTGCTCCCGTCGAACATATGACCCGCCGAAGGCTCCTCTGCGAGTTCGGCGGTGGCGGCATGAGCGCCGCCGTCCGGCATCGCTGATCCGGGAACAGGGAGATGGATTGCCACGACCGAATTTTTACCGCCTTGTCCGGAAGCTTCGAGATGGGATGAGCCTGGAATTACCGCCACGGCCACAGGAGTAACACGAACTCGGACGGAAGGGCCAGCAGTCCGGGCCGGAAACGATGGGCGAGCAAAGCTCCATTCCGGCACCGAAGTCTTGGGCAGGACCGCATTCGGCAGCGCAGACGGCGCCAGCACAGTTTCAGGAGCAGAAGTCGCCGCCCCAAGACCCAATGGGATTACAGGGGCGGCCCCGATATGCCCGACGACATCGGCTGGCACGTCCACTTTGGCCGCGCGCCCCCCTACCACGAGGGCGACGACGAGCCCCGGGAAAACAAGTCCATAGAACTTCACGGTCATCGCATCGAGTGTAGCCTCCATTCCCGTATTCGTCCAGGCGCGCGGTGTTAACGAATGCGCCGGCGCGTTGACAAGACTTGTCGGTCCTGTTACACTGGCCGCATGACCCGGATCGCGGTCTATCCCGGAAGTTTCGACCCCCTGACGCGCGGGCACCTCGACATCGTCCAACGCGCCGCCAGGATGTTCGACCACGTCGTCGTCGCGGTGTCGAACAACTCGCAGAAGAAGCCGGTGTTCTCGGTCTCGGAGCGGCTGGAGATGATCGAGGAGGCCGTGCGCGGACTGCCGAACGTCGACGTGGACACGTTCGCCGGGCTGTTGGTCGACTATCTGCGCAAGAAGAAAGCGCGCGTGCTCATCCGGGGACTGCGCGTCGTCTCCGACATGGACTACGAGTTCCAGTTGGCCTCGTTCAACCGGCGGCTTTACAAGGATTTGGAGACGGTGTTCCTGATGCCCGACGACCAGTACACCTATCTGGCGTCTTCGATGGTCCGCGAAATCTCCCGCCTGGGCGCGGGCGCGGACCAGTTCGTCACGCCGTTCGTCGCGCGCCGCCTCAAGCTGAAATTCGGTGCGAAATAGGCTTCTCGCCGGGGCGGCTTTCGCGGTGGCGATGACGGCCGGCTGCCGCCGCGCGCCGGAACCGGCGGGCGCGTCCGCCCTTCCCTCGGGGGACGTGGCGCTCTCGACGCCCGTACCGACGGGCGGCGGACTCTCGGCTGCAACCACCGGCTACACCAACGAGATGCAGGCGCAGAACTTGCGGGACCAAGCCGCCCAATTGGGCATCCGCAAGCTGACCCGCCCCTCCGACCAAGGCTCCGAATCCGAGGAGATCCGCGCCCCGATCAGCTACGAAGAGGGGCTGGAGCGCACGCGCGAGTACTCGCGCCAATTCGAAGCCCAGCGCCACGCCATCGAAAAGGACAGACGCAAGACGGTGACCTTGCCCAGCGCCACGCCCGTCATCCTTCCGGGACCCAAGGAAGGCGCCCCCATCGAGGCCGGGACGAAGTAAGCTACGCGATGAACAGGGAGCGGCCCGCGGGGTCGCGCTCCGAGACGCCGCGGTTCCAAAGGATGAGACCCGCGGCCGACGCGGAAAATAGGGAGACCCACTGCGAAGGGGACAACAGCGGCGACAGGAAGGCGCCGCGGTCGTCGCCGCGGAAGAACTCGACGGCGAAGCGCAGGAAAGAGTAGTAGAGCAGGTAGCCGAAGAAGGCGGTGCCGTAGCGATACTTCCCCGCGCGCGTGCGCGGCAAGATCCAGACGATGAGGACGCAGGCGGCGGCCGCCTCGCCGAAAGCCTCGTACAGCTGGGTCGGATGCAGCGGGAGTCCTTTCATGCCGTCCGCGACGCTGCACGCCGCGTCGGTGAACACCACGCCCCACGGCATCGACGTCGGGCGGCCGTGGCAGCAACCTTCCATGAAACAGCCCAGGCGGCCCAGAACGTGGCCGATCGACAACGCGGCGACGCAATAGTCGGCGACGGGCAGATAGGCGCGCGGGCGATAGCGTCGGTTATGCCACCACTGATACGCCGAGCCGGCCGCGATGGCGCACAGCAGTCCCGACCAGAACACCCAGCCGGTGTTCCACTCTCGCAGCATCGACAGCGGATCCCGGATGAAATCACGCCGCTCGACGAGGAAGAAGCCCAGCTTGCCGCCCGACACGGCCCCGGCCAGCACCGTCGCGATCATCCCCCACAACTGCGCGGGCGCCGCCCCGTGGTGCTTGAGCTGTCTCCTCAACCATAGGACGCCGACGATATAGCCCAGCCACACGAACAGCGAGTAGGCCGCGAAAGGCCGGTCGCCGCGCCAGAAAAAAATTGGGTGCACTTACGGTTTCTCGCAGACGATCTGCTTGAGCACCGAAGTCGGCCCGTCGACCACGGACGCGTAGGTCAAGTACAGGTGCCAGGCGCGCTCGATGCTCGGCGTGATCATGTGGCGCGTGCGCGGCAGGTTCTCGACGTAGCGCTTATACCAGTGGCGCAAAGTCTTCGCGTAGTGGCCGTAACGGAAGTGGACGTTTCTCACGCGGAAGCCCAGCTTCTCGATCAGCTTCAAGTGGACGTGGAGCGGGAACTGGAAGTGGTCGGGAAAGACGTACTTTTGGCTGAAGGTGCCGGAGATGGTCGTGTAGTTGGTCAGCCCGGCGGAGTTCGCGGGAGGGATGATCGCATGAAACCAGACCTTGCCGCCGGACTTCAGCATGCCGTGGACATGGCGGTAGTAGCGTTCGATCTCGGAGCGGTCGAGGTGGCTGATCATGCCGCAGGTATAGATCTTGTCGAACTGCCGCTCGGCCGGGACCTGCATGTAATGGAGCAATTTGAGGTTCTTCGAGTAGCCCTCGTCGATCTGGTTCTGGGATAGGGTGATCCCCATCGCGTCCCTGCAGGCGTACTTGGCCTCGGCGAGATGGACCGCATAGCCGTAACCGCAGCCAATGTCGAGGAACTTGTCGTCGGGCTGAAGATCGAGCCCGTCCAGCGCCATCGTGAACTTATCGTGCTGGGCGTCCTCCAACGATTGGTCGTCCAAGTTCCCGATCCTCAGGGGATCGTCCCACATGGCGCAGGAGTACGCCCGCGTGCGCGTGTCGAGATAGGAAAGGATGAAGTCGTTCGGCAGATCATAGTGCGAGGACACCGCGCGCAACTTGCGACGAACCGAAGATGGGAACAAAGCCGTTCCCAGATAACGCAGTTGGTATTTCAGCTTAATGCGCCACAATTCGTCCTGACGCACATGATTGCGCGCGCCTACGAACGCGTACATATCCCCATTGATGTCCGCGCCGCCGGCCGCATAATGATCGAGGAAGGCGGATAGATCGCGGCCGGCCAGCGCTCCCACGGACGCCTCGGTCCCGCAGGCCAGCTCGACCTTCTCGGGCCCGGAGCCCACGTTGCGGCTGCGGCCCTTGTAGGAAATGCGGATGGTCCACGGGAGCGCGGGGAACATCCAATTCATCGCGTCGCCCGCGCGGTCAAGGACGGTCACCGTCTTCTCCCTGGACCGGCGTTCATAACGAACAATCCCGCCCTTCCTTAATTTTATAAACGACGGTTTCGCCGAGTAAATTCGGGAAAATCGGCGCGCGGCCCGTCGAAGTCAGGCCGTAAAATTCCAAGACGTCCAACCCTTTTTCCAGGCAGAACTCCTCGAAATCCTTCAGGCTCAGGTAGTGCAGGTTGGGCGTGTTATGCCAGCGGTGCGGAAGCGCGGGGGAAACGGGCGTGCGTCCGCGGAAAAAAACGTCCAGCCGAGAGCGCCAATGGCACATGTTGGGGAAGCCTACGATGGCGGCGCGTCCCACGCGCAGGGCTTCTTTCAACACGAATTCCACGTCGCGGACCTCCTGCATGCTTTGGTTCAAAATCACCACGTCGAAGGCTTTATCCGGGAATTCCCCCAAACCGCCTTCGATGTCGCCGTGAAGAACCGTAAGCCCCTTTTCCACGCACTCGTAAATGGATTCTTCCTTCAGTTCGATTCCCTGTCCCTTCGCCTGCCGCTCCCCGACCAGAAGGGCCAGCAGATCGCCCTTCCCGCAACCCAGGTCCAGCACGGTGGAGCCGGGCTCAATCATGCGGGAGATCGCCCAATGATCCGGCCGTACGCCTCGCGAGCCGACGCGCATCAAGAAACCCCCTCCTTGCCGTCGGATGTTTTAGCCAAAAAATGACGGAACAGGCGGGATTGCTCTTCATGCTCGACAAGGAACGCGTCGTGGCCGTAGGTGGAATTCACTTCCACATAGGTCACGTCCGCATGATGGGTGCGCAAGGTGGCCACGATCTCCCGAGACTGATAGGACGGGTAGAGCCAATCGGATTTGAACGAGACGACCATGAACCGGGGCAGGGGGGCGCCCGCTTTGATCAATTTTCCGCCCGAAAGATCGAAATAATCGATGGCTCGGGTCACATAAAGATAGCTGTTGGCGTCGAACCGGCGAACGAAGCTGGCTCCACGATGGTGCAGGTAGCCCTCCACCTCGAACTCCGCGTCGAAGGTGAACTTGTAGCCCTCGGTTTTCAGGCGCCTGGAGAATTTCTCTTCCATCGACTGGTCCGACATGTAGGTGATGTGGCCGATCATCCGGGCCAAGGCCAAGCCCCGCTCGGGGCGGCCGTGGTCGTAATAATCGCCGCCGCGCCAAGCCGGATCGGACATGATGGCTTGACGGCCCACTTCATCGAAGGCGATTTGCTGAGGCGAATGCTTGAGCGTCGTGGCGATGGGAATCACGCTGCGCACCCGCTCCGGGTAAGAGGCGGCCCACTGAAGGGCCTGCATGCCTCCCATGGAACCGCCGATCACGGCCAGCCACTGTCCGATTCCCAGATGATCCATGAGATGCCGCTGGGCCTCCGTCATGTCCGCCACCGTGATTACGGGAAAGGACAGACCGTACGGTCTCCCGGTCGCGGGGTTGATGGAACCCGGTCCCGTAGAACCCCGGCACCCGCCGATGACATTGGAGCAAACGATGAAATACTTATCCGTGTCAAAGGCGCGGCCGGGGCCCACGAGCACGTCCCACCAGCCCGGCTTCGGCTCCTGGGCGTGATAGCCGGCCGCGTGAGCGTCCCCCGTGAGCGCATGGAGGATGAGCAGGGCGTTGGTCCCCGCCTTGTTCAAAACTCCATACGTCTCGTAGGCGAGCGTGACGGGCCCCAAGGTTTGGCCCGAAGCCAGTCGCAGAGGTTCCTTCTCGCCGAAGATGAAGAGCTTGGTCTCGACGAGACCTATGCCGCCGTCGGGCTTCGATGAATCGGTCAACTTAAGCTCCGCCCTTCCTCCGTCCCTAAGCTCCCCGCAGAGCTCGGTCGATATCGGCCCGGATATCGTCGACATGCTCGATGCCGATGGACAAGCGCACGAAATCCGGCGTCACGCCCGTGAGGAGTTGCTCCTCCGGCGATAACTGCTGATGCGTCGTGGTGGCCGGGTGGATGGCCAAGGATTTGGCGTCTCCCACATTGGCTAGATGCGAGACGAGCTTCAATCCGTTGATAAACTTCGCGCCCGCCGCCGCGCCGCCCTTGATGCCGAATCCGATGATGGCGCCGGCGCCCTTGGGAAGATATTTCTTCGCCCGGGCGTTCTCGGGGCTGTCTTCCAAGCCGGGATAGTTGACCCAGGACACCTTGGGATGTCCTTTCAAGAAACGAGCCACGGCCAGCGCGTTTTCGGCGTGACGCGGCAGGCGCAGATGCAGAGTTTCCATCCCTTGCAGAAGGAGGAACGCATTGAAAGGCGACAACGCCGGTCCCAGGTCGCGAAGCAGGTTCGTCCGCGCCTTGATGATATAGGCGATGTTGCCGATGGGCTTCAGCGCCTCCACGAAGTTCAGCCCGTGATAAGCGGGATCGGGCGCCGCGATCAGCGGGAATTTCCCGTTCGTCCAATCGAACTTCCCCGAATCCACGATCAGTCCTCCGAGGGACGTCCCGTGCCCTCCGAGAAACTTGGTGGCGGAATAGACGATGATGTCCACCCCATGATCGAAAGGACGAAGGAGATAAGGCGACACGGTGTTGTCGAGTACCAAGGGTATCCCATGGGCATGGGCCGTTTTCGAAAGCCCGTCCAGGTCCGCCACGTCCAGCTTGGGGTTTCCGATGGATTCAGCGTAAATCGCCTTGGTTTTAGGACCCAGGAGCTTTTTGACGGCGTCCAGATCATTGGACTTGGCGAACTTCACCGTTATGCCCATGCGAGGGAACGTATGGTGGAAGAGGTTGTACGTTCCCCCGTACAAGTTATCCGCCGAGACGATCTCGTCGCCCGCCTGGGCGATATTGAGAAGCGCCAGCGTGATGGCGGACTGCCCGCTGGCCACGGCCAGAGCGCCCACGCCGCCATCCAGAGCCGCCGCCCTCTTCTCAAGAACGTCGGTGGTCGGATTCATGAGACGGGTGTAGATGTTCCCGAACTCCTTGAGCGCGAACAGGCTGGCCGCGTGATCGGTATTTTTGAACTGATAGCTGGTGGTCTGATAGATGGGCACGGCCCGGGAGCCGGTCGTCGGATCGGCCTCCTGGCCTCCGTGCACGGCCAGCGTTTCCACTGTCAGCTTCGAGTCGAATGATGTCATGGCGGTTCTCCTTAGGTTCCGGCGGCAAAAAAGGCCCGCGCCGTTAATTGGGGCGCGGGCCTTTGGAAAATCCCGAGGGCCGCGACCGTTTAGCTCCCCGTTTATCGATCCGCCGCAACGAAAGGCTTCACGAACGGCCGGGGCAAGTTGATCAATAAAGCCTCGCCGTCCAAACTGCTGTACGCGCCGATTCTAACACGAAAACGCGGAGACGCGCTATTCTTTTTTTCGCGGCCGAGCCCGGCGCATCGCCGCGAGAATATGGCGGCAGACGTCCCCGACGGAGGTCCCGTTTTTCGCCTGGGTGAACACGAACGGCCCGTCGCCGCGCATGCGGCGCGCGTCGCGCTCCATGACGCCCAGGTCGGCGCCCACGTGCGGCGCCAAATCGGTCTTGTTGATGACCAGCAGGTCCGACTGCGTGATCCCGGGCCCGCCTTTGCGCGGAACCTTGTCGCCTCCGGCCACGTCGATGACATAGATCGTGTAATCGGCCAGTTCGCGGCTGTATTGCGCGGAAAGATTATCCCCGCCGCTCTCGACGAACAGGAGCTCCGGCTTCGACTCTTTCATCAGGCTGCGCAAAGCCAGGAGATTATGGCTGACGTCCTCGCGGATGGCGGCGTGCGGGCATCCGCCGGTCTCGACGGCGCGGATGCGTTCCGCGGGCAGAGCTTCGTGACGGATGAGAAATTCCGCGTCTTCCTTAGTGTAGATGTCGTTGGTCACCACGCCGAGGCTGTAGTCGTCGCGCAAGGCGCGGCAAAGGGCCAGCAGGAGAGCGGTCTTGCCGCTGCCCACCGGACCGCCGATGCCGACCGTGAACGAGCGTCGCGTGAAATCGCGACGGCGGGGCTCTTCCCGCTGGGTGAAGACGCCCGGGCTGTCGTCGTGCGGGTGGCGGTGTCCGTGGTCGTGATCCATGAGTTCTCTCTCTAGGATTGGAACAAGCGGCCGTATAGCCGGTCCTGCGCGCCCTGGAAAATCTCCAGCACCGGCGCCGTCTGCGCGGCCTCCTCGACGGCTAGGTCGGCGCCGCGCGCCAGCGCGCGGTCGAGTTCCGGCGCGCAGGCGGCCTGGAGGCGCTGGGATTGCGCCGGCCCCGCCAGCCCGAGACGGACGGCCGCCGAGAGACCGGAGCGCAGGGTCGCGAGAAGAAACAGGCTCTGCGCGTCGCGCCGCGAGGCGCCCAACTCCGCCGCCGCCGCGCCGAAAGCGGGCGCATGGTGGAGCGCCAAGGCCTCCGACTCCGCCCAGCGCCGTAGGCGCGAGTTTTCGAAAGCGTCCGCGCAGACGCTCATGAACGCCCGCCCCTGGCGGCGGCTGGCCCGGTTGGCGACGGGGTTGCTGAGAAAGACGTCATAGCGCCGGTCCAGCCGCGGCAGTTCCCCGGGATCGTCGTGCGCGGCTCCGACGAACGGCAGCGACGCGGACGCCGCCTGCCAGAGCAGTTCGCGCGCCCATGCCCCGACGCCGCCCGCGCCGATTTCTCCTTGCTGGACCGCGGCCTCCAGCCCCGCGGAATGGGCGAAGCCTCCTGTCGGGAAGGACGAATCCGCCAGCTGGAGGAGGCGCCAATCCATGTCAGAACAAGAAATAGCGCTGGGCCAGCGGCAAGGTCTTGGCCGGCTCGCAACGCAGGAGTTCACCGTCGGCCCGAACCTCGTACGTCTCCGGGTCGACTTCCATTTTCGGTAAAGCGTCGTTAAGCTTCATGTCGCGCTTGGACAGGGCGCGGCAGTTCTTCACGGCGCTCAATCGCCGGCGCAGGCCGTAACGCGCGGCGACCCCGGTCTTCAAGGAGAGACCCGAAACAAAAGCCAGGCTGGTCGCCGCCGCGGCACGGCCCAACGCGCCGAACATGGGACGCATGCGCACGGGCTGCGGCGTCGGAATCGACGCGTTGGCGTCGCCCATCTGCGACCAGGCGATGAAGCCCGACTTCAGGACGAGTTCGGGCTTCACGCCGAAAAACGCCGGCCGCCACAGCACCAGGTCGGCGAGCTTGCCCTTCTCGACGGAGCCGATCTCGTGGGAAACGCCGTGCGAGATCGCGGGATTGATGGTGTACTTGGCCAAATAGCGCCGCACGCGCAGATTGTCGTTATCGCCCTTCTCGCCCGGCAGGCGCCCGCGCTGAAGGCGCATCTTGTGCGCGGTCTGCCACGTCCGCATGACCACCTCCCCCACACGCCCCATCGCCTGGCTGTCGCTGGAGAACATGGAGATCGCGCCCAGGTCGTGCAGGACGTCCTCGGCCGCGATGGTCTCGCCGCGGATGCGGCTCTCGGCGAAGCTCACGTCCTCGGGAAGGTCCTTATCGAGATGGTGACAGACCATCAGCATATCGAGATGCTCGTCCAGTGTGTTCACCGTGTACGGGCGGGTCGGATTGGTAGACGATGGCAGCACATTGCTCTCGCCTACCGCCGCAATAATGTCCGGTGCATGACCACCACCCGCGCCTTCCGTATGGAAGGTGTGGATGGTGCGGTCCT
>CAIQSZ010000053.1 GCA_903874575.1 uncultured Elusimicrobia bacterium | reverse complement strand
GATCTCTGCAGGGACCGCGCCTGCGCGTCGGACGCCTGCGCAACGGAGAGCCCGTCCTGTTGAAGAAAGGCGCGAAGGTCCGCATCACGACCAACGACGTCCCCGGAACCGCCGAGGAGATCTCGACCAACTTCAAGAAGCTGCCCAAGACCGTGCGCAAGGGCCTGGAGATCCGCCTCGACGACGGCACCATCGTCCTCGTCGTCCTGAAGACCGGCAGCGACTGGGTGGACTGCGAGGTCCTGCTCGGCGGACTCCTCAAGGAGCACAAGGGCATCAACCTTCCCGGCGCCGACATCGACCTGCCCGCGCTGACCTCCAAGGACCTGCGCGACCTCGACATGGGCATGCAGCTCGGCATCGACCATGTGGCGCTCTCGTTCGTGCGCTCCCCGGACGACATCGTGCGCGCGCGCAAGATCATCAACAAGCACGGCCTGCCCACGCGCATCATCGCCAAGATCGAGCATCCGGACGCGCTCGAGCGCATCGACGACATCCTCGACGTCGCCGACGGCATCATGATCGCCCGCGGCGACCTGGCCGTCGAGCTGTCCGCCGCCGAGGTGCCCGCCCTGCAGAAGATGCTGGTGCGCAAGGCCAACGACGCCGGCAAGCTCTCGATCGTCGCCACCCAGATGCTCGAGAGCATGATCTCGCACGCGCAGCCCACGCGCGCCGAAGCCTCCGACGTCGCCAACGCCATCTACGACGGCGCCGACGTGGTCATGCTCTCCGGCGAGTCCGCCGTCGGCCTGTACCCCGTCGAGACCGTCACCGTGATGACCGACATCATCCGGCGCGCCGAGGCGTCGAACTTCCGCTATAAATTCATCCCGCACGGCCTGCACGACAACCCCGACACCGGCTTCGCGCACGCGCTGGCGCGCGCCAGCCACGACGCCTGCGAGGTCACCGGCACCAAGCTGGTCATCGTCTACACCATGACCGGCTGGTCGGCGCGCATCATGTCGAAGTATCGCCCGAAGGCGCCCATCATCGCCATGACGCCGCTGAAGACCACCTACAACCAGCTCGCCCTTTACTGGGGCACCACGCCGGCGATCTGCCCGCTGGGCAAGACCACCGACGAGATGCTGGTTTTCGGCGAGCGCATCCTGCTCAAGAACGGCCTGGTCAAGACCGGCGAGACCACCTTGGTCACCGCGGGCGGCACCGCCGCGCATAAGGCGTCGAACATGCTGAAGGTCCACGTCATCGGGTCGTTGACCTACCGCTGACGGTGCCCGCTTCGGCCCGCGTCGTCCTCGTCGCCGTGCCTCGCGGCGGCAAAGCGGCCGTCCTCGCCGAGGCGATGGTCCGGGCGCGTCTGGCCGCCTGCGTCAACGTGGTGCCGAAAATCGCGTCCGTGTACCGCTGGCGCGGGCGCGTGCGCCGCGACGACGAGGCCTTGCTGCTGGTCAAGACGACCGCGCCGAAGCTGAAGGCCCTGGAGCGCTGGATCAAGGCGCGCCACCCCTACCAGACTCCCGAGTTTCTGGTCCTCGCCGCCGCGGGCGGATCGAAGGAATATCTGTCGTGGCTGACGGAGCAGGCGCGGTGACCGAACTGATCCTGGCCTCCGCGTCGCCGCGTCGCCGGGCCATACTGCGCGCCGCCGGCGTGAGCTTCCGCGCCGACCCCAGCCGCGTGGACGAGCGCACGCGCGAAAAAAATCCGCGCCGCCTCGTCGTGAAGCTGGCCCGCGCGAAGGCGCTTGAAGTGGCCGCGCGCCACCGCGGCGGTCCGCCCGTGCTGGGCGCCGACACCATCGTGGTCTGCGCGGGGCAGATCCTGGGCAAGCCCAAGGACCTCGACGACGCCGTACGCATGCTCGCGCTCCAGTCGGGACGGCGCCAGCGCGTCTACACGGGCACCGCGCTCGTCGTGGGCCGCCGGGTCTACACCGACTGCGCGGTGTCGGTCGTGCACGCCCGGACGCTGGACGCGGAGCGCCTGCGGCGCCTGGCCGGCAAGCACATGGACAAGGCCGGGGCGTACGCCGTCCAGGACCGCCGGGACCCGTTGGTCGCGCGCGTGGACGGGGACCGCGACAACGTGACCGGGCTGCCGATGCGCTCGGTCAGACGTCTTCTAGCTCGGGCGCGGCGGGCAGGCTGAAGTAGAAGCGCGCGCCCTGGGGGACCGCGTCGCCGATCCCGATGAGCCCTCCGTGGCGCAGGACCGCCTTCTCGCATAGCGCCAGGCCCAATCCCACGTTGCCTACGTGCCGCTTCACGTCCTTCTGAAAGAATTTACGGAACACGTCCGCGCGCGCCTCCTCGGGGACGCCGGGACCCGAGTCGGAGACTTCGACCAGCACGCCGGAACCCTCCGGACGCACCGCGACCGCCACCGTTCCGCCGGAAGGCGTATGCTCGACGGCGTTGTGGACCAGGTTGTCCAGGACGCGGCGCAAGAGCGCCGCGTCGCCCAGCACGGGGGGCACGGGCGCCGGCGCGCGCTGGAAGACGAGAGTCTGCCCGCGGTCGCGGGCGATGAGCGCGAAGTCCTTCGCGCACTCCGCCGCCAGCGCGCCCAGGTCCACCACGTCGATTTGCTGGAGGGTCGAGGACTCCTCGAGCTTCGAGATTTGGAGCACGTCCTCGACCATGCGCTGGAGCCGCGCGGTCGACATCTCCAGCAGCTCGAAGGTGCGCTGATGTTCGCGCCGGCCGTCGGCGCGCGGAACGATCTCGGACAGCAGCGTGATGCCGGAACGTATCACCGTCAGCGGCGTTTTGAGGTCGTGGACCAGCATGGCCGACAGCTCCCGCTTCTCGGCCTCCAATTCGCGGCGGCGGGAGGTCTCCGCCTTCAAGCTGGCGCCCATGCGGTTGAAAGCCTCGGCCAGGCGGGAAACCTCGACCCCGCCCAAGCCGTCGGCGCGCAGGGGGCGGAAGCGCTCGGGATCCGCGGTCAGCGCGCCGATGCGCAGCACCACGCGTTCGATGCGTTCCCCGGCGAACATGCCGATGAACCACGCGGACAGACCCAGCGCCAGGAGGGCGCTCACGCCCGCGCCCACGCCTTCGGTGGCCGCGTCGCGCAGGCGCTCCTCCAGCCGCGCGGTGCGAAAGCCGACGGAGACGATCCCCTTGCCGCGCGGACCCAGGTCCGCCGCGGCCTCGACGTCGTAGACGCCGTCGTCGACGGCGGACAGAGGGCGCCCGGGCTTGGGGCGGCGCGCGAGCAGGGCGGGGTCGTCGGAGCGTCCGACCAGGCGCCGGCCCTTGAGGTCGCGCACCACGATGGTCGCGACGTCGGCCTGGCGCACGAGATCGTGGAAGTTGCGGCTCAAGTCCGCGAAGCGGCCTTGATGCGCCTGCGCCTCCACGAGCGCGCGCACGGCCGCCAAAGTGATCGAGCCCAGACGCGCCTGCTGGGCGTAGGCCTCGCGGCGGGAGACGGTGACCTGCCTCCAGACGAGCCCTCCGGCGATGAGCACGCCGAACAGCGCGAAGACGAGAGCCAGCCGTACGCTGAGGCGCATGGGATCGGGACCTGGCTCATTCTATGATTTTCGGCTATACTCCGCGCATGTCCACCTGGATCCTGCGCGCGCTCAATCTGGCGGCCGCCCTCGGGGCGGCGCGGCTGGGAACGCGCGAGGACCTCTCCGCGCCCGCCCTGGTCTTCGCGTGCTTGATCGCGGTCGAAGCCGTCCCGGCGTTCTCCGGCAGGCCCGCCGATCCGCGCCTGCGGCGCCGGATCGCGCTGGCCTGCTCCATGGCGGATTCGGCGCTCATCGTCTGGCTTTCGTTCCAGGCCCGGGCGGCCGCGGGAATCTTCGATCTGGCGTATCTGGTGCCCGCCGTGCTCGCCGGCCTGGAGTACGGTCCGACGGCGGGAGCCTTCTGCGGCCTGATCCCCGCCGCGTTCACCGCCGCCGTGCTCTCCCAGGGACCGGGCCTCGAACGGCGCGGCCTCCTGCCGCTCGCGCTCGTGCGCGCGGCGTTCTTCGTGCTGGCGCCCGCCGCCGCGGGGCTGGCGGGACACGGAGCGCGCGCCGAAAGCTCCGCCCAGGCGCGCGCCACGCTCGCGCGCCTGCGCGCCGCGCAGGTCGGCGAATACATCTCCTATGTCCTGTTTCAACTGCGGGACTACCTCATCACCATCTCATCCGCGGCCCAGGCGCTGTCGCTGTCCGCGCCGGCCGAGGACGCGAAACGCGCGGAGCGCCTCGACCGTCTCTGCCGCGCCGCAGAGGAGCTCAACATAAAGATGACGCGCCTGCTCGGCGGCAAATCCGCGCTCACCGTCGCCGCTCCGCCCACGAAGTCGAAGACCGACCTGGCGGCGCTGGCGCGCGCCGTAGCCGAGGAAGCGCAGGGGGCGTTCGCGCCGATCGGCGTGTCGGTGAACGTCGTCGTACAAGGCGAAGTCCCGGCCGCGCGCACCGACCACAAACCGATCGAACTGGCCCTGCTCGCCGTCCTGCAAAATTCCCTCGAAGCCTGCGCCGGCCGCGGCGGGGGGGCGGTGACCGTGTTCCTGCGCCGCGAGGGGGCGTACGTCGAACTGGAGGTCACCGACGACGGCGGCGGCATTCCCGAGTCCGTGAAGCCTCTCGTCTTCGAGCCCCTGGCGTCCACGCGCCTGAACCGCGGCGGGATGGGTCTGGGCCTATCGACGGCGCGGCGTTTCCTCGAACGCCTCGGCGGCTCCCTGAGACTGAAGAGCAAGGGCGGATACACCGCCGCGCTGCTGGCGGTCCCGTTGGAGCAGGAACTGCCGAAGATACGCAACGAGGAGTCTACCTGGGCCGGACGCCGCGCCGGGACTTGAGCGAAGCAACCATGCAACCCCCGCCCGCCGCGCCCGAACTGATCGAACTCTTGGAGCTGTCCCTGGCCGGAGCGGTCAGCCCCGCGGTCTACCGCGGCCTGGCCGCTCGCCCCGCGCCGACCTTCAAGACCGCGGCGGCTCTGGCGATGGCTTCCGGCGCCGCGTCGACGGCCGTTGACTTGGCGCACAACATCGTCGCGAACCCGGGATTTCTGGACAAGTTCCCGCTCCCGTTGATGGCCATCGCCGGCGTTTCCACGCTCGGAATGTACGGCGGCGTCACGCTCCTGCTGGCGGCCGTTATGTACGGCCTGGGCAACGCCTTGGGCGGCAAGGGGGCGTTCGACCGCGGCCTGCAATGCGCGGCGATGCTCTCCGTCCTCTGGCCGCTCCAGATGATGTGCAACTGGTTCGCGTTCGCGTGGATACTGCCGTCGGCGCTGGCCGCATGGGTCGCGACGCTCGCGTTGGAAGGGCTTTTCGGCGCGAAACCCTGGCCGTCGCGCGCCCTGTGCACGGCGCTGGGCTGCGGCGCGCTGGCCCTCCAGGCCGTCGCCCACGTCGCCGCCGTCCGCGCGGACGAGGAAATCGGCGGGGCGCGGGCGACGGCGCAAGACGCCGCCGCGCCCGACGACTTCGTCAAACAGCTCCAGACCGCCTCGGAAAGCGCCGCGCCGCCGCCGGACGGCGCGGCCTCGCGCCGGAGGCTCTCCGGCCTGGACCTACTGCGCGCGCCGCAGGACGGCTCGGACGCGATGGGCCGGGCCGCCCCCGCGCCGACGCCGGCCGAAGTCGTCGAAGCCGCCCGCGGCATGCAGGCCGACGCATCCGGCATGCTGGACGCGATCTCCCCGCTGCTCGACAATCCCATGATCGCCAAAAATATGCCGCCGGGACAGAAGGCGAATATGGCCGAGCTTCGAGCCCTGATGGCGGACCTCAAGACTCAACTCGCCTCGGGAAACCGCGTCGGCGACGCCGCGTTCGCCCGGAAGATGCGGCGCTTCCAAAACTTGACCCTCAAGATCATGACCGAGGCGGCGACGACGACGCCACTCAAACGACCCGAACAGAGCGCGCCTTAAGCCCGACTCAGGGGAAATCGGCCGCGATCTGCCGCTCGGGCGCCTTGGCCTTGAAACGCGCGCCCTTGAGCAGTTTGTCCCACATCTTGGGATCGCTCCACTCGGACCTCACCTGGTCGGAAAATACGACGCGGGCCAGATCGATCCGACCCATGCCTTCGTCGTAAGCGTCCTGGCGGAAGCACTGCGCGTAGCCGGTCTCGGTCTCATGCAGGACGACCGAATGGACGCGGGCGGCCTCGTCGCCGTTGGCGCGGTCGGTGTTGTCCAGCAGCGCCTGAGCGGCGACGAAGATCACGCGGCTCAACTGCTCGGCCGTCGGAGACACGGGCAGCCGGACCCAACGTTTCGAATGCGCCTTGACCGACTTCGCGTAGGCGGAAGACTCCTTCTCCCAAAAGAGCGCCGCATGGTCGAAGCCGTCGAGGAAGTCCTTCACGTGGCGCTTGAGCAGGCCGAAGTCGTAGACCATCTGGCCGCGGTCCAGGCGGTCGGCGCTCAGCAACAGTTCGCAACGGAAGCTGTGGCCGTGGACCGAGGACTTGCAGCGGTCCGACGAGCAGTTACGCACGATATGGGACGCCTCGAAGCGATAGAGCTTGCGGATGATCACAGATTGGAGTCCGGCCCGATCTTCATCCCGGTCAGCTCGAAGACGTACCGCTCGAGTTTATCCCAGTCGACGGGCTTGGCCAGAAAGCGGACACCGGGGGTGCCCGGCGGAACGAGCGCTTGCGCCTTTTCAAGCCCCATGCCGGTGACGAAAATGAACGGCATGCTGGTGCGCGGATCCTTGCGCAGTTCGGTCAGGGTCGCCGCCCCGTAGAAACCCGGCATCTGCATGTCGCTGATAACGAGCGCGGGGCGGAGGTCTCGGGCCTGGATGAACGCCGAGAGCGCGTCGGTGGCGGTGGTGACCTTCATCTCGGGGCCGTGGACGAACTCCGTCAAGAGGTTGAGCATGTCCGGATCGTCGTCGACGATCAGCACCCAGCGGCGGGAAGAAGAAGGGGATAAGGTCATGGCCTCGGCCCGACGCGCTCGCGGCGGATCTCCACGAAGACGCCCCGCGTCTTAGGCATCGCCGCCGGCCTCTTGTGCACGCGCACGACGGCGGCGGACGCGGCGGGGGCGGCGCGCAGGGCGGCGGCGCAGGCGCGCTCGGCCAGCGTCTCGATGAGGGCGCGTTCTCCCGATTCGGCGTGGGCGCGCACGGCCCGCTCCACCGCCCCGTAGTCGGCGGCCAGGCGGAAGTCGTCTGCGCGCGCGGCGCGGTCGGCCTCCACTTCCAGGCCCACGTCGACCAGGATTTTCTGCGCGCGGCGCCGCTCGCCTGCGGGAACGCCCACGCGGCAACGGCACTCGACGCCGGTCAACCAGATCATATCACGACTCACCGGGGCATGATACCAATCCTTGCGGCCCGGGAACTAGAGGTCGAAATGTTATAATCCCGCCATGTCCGAACAGAAAAAAGTCGTCATCATCGGTTCCGGGTCCGCGGCCTACACCGCCGCCATCTACGCGGCGCGCGCCAACCTCTCCCCGCTGGTTTTCGGCGGCGTCGCCATGGGCGGCCAGCTCATGATCACCTCCGACGTGGAAAATTTCCCCGGCTTCCCCGAGCCCGTCGCCGGCCCCGAACTGATGGAGCGCATGAACCGGCAGGTCCAGCGCCTGGGCGTGAAGATCGTGCAGGAGTACGTTGCGAAAGTCGACCTCTCCAAGCGCCCGTTCGAAGTCGAGACGACCGAAGGCGCCAAGGCGGCCGCGCGGACCTTGATCGTCGCCACCGGCGCCAACGCGAAGTGGCTGGGCCTGCCGTCCGAGAAGAAACTGATGGGCCACGGCGTGTCCGCCTGCGCGACCTGCGACGGGTTCTTCTTCAAACAGAAGGAAGTCCTGGTCGTCGGCGGCGGCGACACCGCCCTGGAAGAGGCGAACTTC
>CAIQSZ010000052.1 GCA_903874575.1 uncultured Elusimicrobia bacterium | reverse complement strand
GGTGCTCGCGCTTTTCCCCGGGGAGACCGCCCAGCCCGGAATCGCCGGCGCCACGGGCAAGGTCGGGACCCGGACGACGCAGTCCCTGGCCGTGCCCTTCTCGGTCACGGTCAAAGCGGTGGACGCCTATTGGAACGTCGTGCCCACGGCCGTCGGCACCGCGCGTCTTGAGACCGCTCCGGCCGGCCTGCTCACGGGCACGACGCTCAACGCGTTTTCGGGCGGCGCGGCCGCCTTCACGGTCGCCGTCTCGACGCCTTTTTTCAATCTCAACGTCCTCGCCGACGATCAAACCGATTCGGGCGTCACCGCCCAGGCCTCGACCATCAGCGTCGTCGGCAGCTATTATTTCAACGTCATCGTGCCCCCGACGGCCAACGCCGGCCCTCCGGACGGCTTTGCCGTCACCGTCGAACTGCGCGACTCCAACACCGGCAATCTCGTCGGTCCGAACGCCATTCCCGCGTCGATTCCCAACGTCACGCTGACCTTGCTCGAAGGGGCGGCGGCGGGCGTCGGAACCGTGGGCACGGCCTCCGTGCCGTTGTCGAGCCCCCGCGTGACGTTCACGGAAACCTATACGCACGCGGCCAACGTCGCGGTGAGGGCGACCGCCAACGTCGGCGCGGTCGCGGTCAGCGGCGTCAGCGGCCTGGTCGCCGTCGGCGCCGGCGCCTACAGCAAGGTCCAACTGCTGATGCCTTGGCAGACCGCCCGGCCGGGAATTCCCAACGCGACGGGCAAGACCGGGAGCGCTCCGGCGTATATGCTCCAAGGCGTGGGGTTCGCCGCTACGGTCCAGGCCGTCGACGCCTATTGGAACGTCGTGCCTGGCGCGGCGGGCACCGCCCGCCTCGATACGGCGCCTGCGGGTTTCGTGATCGGGACGAACACCCGCTCGTTCATCAACGGCCAGGCGGCCTTCACGGTGGCGTTCGGCACCGCCGGCTATAACGTCGGGCTTCTGGCCGACGACGCGGCCAACGCCGCGATCGGCGCGCAGGCGGACAACGAGTTCGTCCTCCCCGACAATCCGGTCTACGAAGTGAGCGTGCCGACGGCGGCCGTCATGGCGCCGCAGACGTTCGCGATGACCGTGAGGATGAAGGGCGCGGCCACCGGCGACGTGATCAGCTTCGCGACGAACACGGTCACGCTGACGGTCGTCGGCGCCGTTCCGGCGGCGGGCTTGACCTTGGGTACGACGTCGGCGACGCTGTCCGCGGGCGTGGCGACGATTCCGGCGCAAGTCGCGTCCCGCACGGGCACGTTGAAAATACGCGTTCGCGACTCCCTGGGCTTTTCCGGAGACAGCGCCCAGATCGAGGTTCACCCGGAGAATCATTATTACCAGGTCGTCGTGCCGACCTACTCGGTGTTCGGAGTTTCCTTCCCCTTCCAGGTCCGGCGCATCGACGCCGCGACGGGACTTCCCGTGGTACGGTCCAGGAACCTGGCGATTTCGGCGTTCCTGGACAGCGGCACGCCCATTTCGGCTCCGGCGAGCATCGATCTGACGACCGCGGCGATGACGCTCAGCCCGCAGACCTTCGCGCAGACGTACCGGGAGCCCAATCAATTCACGACGTCGAGGGCGATCTACTACCGGGTGAAGAGCGACCTGGACGGCGACGATCTGTCGTTCCTGTCGACGCTTTCGACCCGCACCGAGACCATGTCGGTCGTTCTCGGGCCCCGCGCCAGCCTGCAGTTGCTCGTCAGCTCTCCCCTGCTGACGATCGGAGGGACGGCGACGCTGCAGAGCATCGTGCGCGACGCGCCCGAGGGCCACCGCATCCCCGGCGACGTCGTGACCTACGTCGTGCTGCAGGGCACCGGCACGCTCAATCCGGCGATTTCGACCACCGACGCCGCCGGCGTGGCGCCCAGCATGCTCCAGACCGTCGCGGCGGAGCAGGATCAAATCTACGTCATCCGGGCGCAGGACGGAGTGCTCACGTCGACGGTCGGCGTGACGCTGGCGCTGCCTCCGAAAACGACGCTGACCGCGATCGGCCCGGCGTTCACGACCAGCGACTCGGTTTTGCACGTCAAGGACTCCACGCTGATCAGTCTCGAGGCGATCTCCGTGGTGGGCACGGCCTCCATCCAGTATCAGGTGGATTCCGACGCGTACGCCGTTTACGGCAGTTCGTTCGCCTTGCCCCTGGGCGCCCACGTCGTGCGCTTCTTCGCGACCGACAACGTCGGCCAGATCGGCCCGACGTCCGTCCGGTCGATCACCGTGGCGGCCACCGACGCCGCGACCGGCGCCCTGATCAATTATCCCAATCCCTTCCGCCCCGGACAGCAGTCGACGCTCTTGGAGTACACGCTGGCGCAAGCGGCCGGCATCAAGCTCCGTATTTTCAACTTGACCGGCCGGCTGGTTTACCAGAGGGAGTTCCAGCGCGGCGAGGGGGGGACGGCCGCCGGCCTGAATCAGATCGCTTGGGACGGACGCAACGGCGCGGGGGACATCGTCGCCAACGGCGGCTACATCGCCTTCATCGAGAACCACGCGACGGGCGAGCGTTTGACGCGCAAGATCGCGGTGGTGAAATGAGACGAGGCTGCGCGGCCGTTTTCGCCTGTCTCTTGGCCGGCGCGGCCGCGGCGCCGGCGCGGGGCGGGACGCCGTCGGGCGGAGCGCCCGACGATTTCCTGCGCTACGGCGTCGGCGCCCGAGGCCTGGGGATGGGCGGCGCCTTCGGCGCGGTGGCCGACGACGCGACCGCCGCGTACTATAATCCCGCCGGCCTGGCCAACCTATCGGCGTACGAGATTCAAGCCATGCACGCGCCGTTTTTCGAATCCACCAATCTGGACTACATCGGCGCGGCGCTCCCGCTGACGCCGTATCTCGTCTTCGGCTTGTCCGGCGTGTTCCTGAGATCGACCGGCTACGAGCAGCGCACCGACGCCAACCAGGTCGTCGGCGCCAACGGCGTCGTCGGTCAAAGCGCCTACATGATTTCGGCGGCGACGCGCTACGACGGCGTCGCGGTGGGCGCCACGGTAAAGATGTTCGAGCAGAACGTGTTGGGCCGCAGCGGCCAGAGCATCGGGGTCGATGTCGGGGCGCTGCTGC
>CAIQSZ010000051.1 GCA_903874575.1 uncultured Elusimicrobia bacterium | reverse complement strand
GGGCAGGCGGCTTCGACGCTGCCGTCCGAAAAATAGCTTTTGGCGACGCGGGTCTGCGATTCGACGATGCTGTCCACTCCGGAGATGAACGCGTCCAGCCCCTGCAGTTCAGGGCGCAACATCTCTTCCGTGAACACCGCGTTGGGGGTTTCGAAGATGCGCCCGAGAAAGTGATCGGCGAAGGAGTGCGTGATCCTATAGCCGAGGCGGCTGGCGGACACCCGCCGGCCGTCGTGATCGAAGTCGTCCACTTTCTCGAGAAAGCCGTTTTCGATCAGGTAGCGCGGATCGCGCTCCTGGACGCTCATTCGGCACCAGACCTCGGGAATCAGCATGCTGAGGTCATGATCCATCTTGTAGCGCGGCCCGACGTAGCCGGCGGCCGTGGTGAACCCCGCGTACTCGGTCAGGATGAAGGATACGAGCGCGTTGTTCATGTCGACGACCGGCCACAGCGCGTTGAACGGACCTTTGGTCAGGGCGCCTTCGCTGCCAAATCCCGTGGTCGAAGGCGATTTTCCGGTCAGGCTCGATATGAAATCCATGAAGAGCTCGGGCAATTCCTGATAGTGCACGGGACTATAGACGGCGAGAGGCGGCAGGCCGATCTCGGGTTGGGGCGGATTGTTCCGCCTTCCGGCCAGGACGGCGCGGACCGGAAAGAAGCAGCGCCTGCGCGAC
This sequence comes from uncultured Elusimicrobia bacterium, assembly GCA_903874575.1. GTDB lineage: Bacteria > Elusimicrobiota > Elusimicrobia > UBA1565 > UBA9628 > GWA2-66-18. The sequence goes on along the minus strand of CAIQSZ010000051.1, from coordinate 4,581 downwards.
GCGATGCCTCGGTTCAGGCGCGCGCCGATCTCGGCGATCCAGGTCTCGCGATGATGCACCCGATCCGGGCGCTTCTGCAGGTACCGTGGATTTTTCGACGGCTTTCCGTTGACGAGCCGGGCGTGATCGGAGGCGGCCGCGAAGTCCGCTTGCGGCGCGTCGAGGAAATCCGTCAATAGCCGCTTCATCGGAGCGGTGTACTGATCGAAATAGGTGACGCGGTCGACGAGCGCCTGGGTCTGAGCGCGATCTAGGGGCTCGAAGTTGCTCAGGAATACCCCCGCTCCGGCGATGTCCGATTCCGCTTGCGGGTCGGCTCCGGGGATCACGGCGTCGTCGGGCCTCTGGAAGAGGAGGGACTCGCAATTGGCGACGAGCTTCACGCTCCTGTTCGGATACTCGGGGTTCAGGTCGTTCAAGCGCTCCTGCGGCAAAACGGTCGATACCGAGATGTCGTCTTCAAGCTGAACTTTGTCCGCGGGATTGAAGTCGGGGCGCAGCTTGTAGACGCGCCACAAACCCTCCGGATCGAAGCCGACCCTCAAGAAATTAGCCACGAGGCGCTGTTTGTCGAATCTCAGTTCATGGCCGGGATAGCCGTTGATGCGGTCCACCGTGAAGTGCTCCCGCCAGCGCTCGCCCCATTCCGGCTGATAATAGCGTTTGACGACGAAGACCAGCTGACGGATGGTCTGGGGGAGTTGCCGCAACCAGGCGTTGTACTCGTCGGTGTAGTCGGGCGAGGGCGTCAGAAGCTTGATCACCGACCCGAGCGAGCGCTCCGGGCTCAAAAGGGGGCGCCGCGCCCGCGCGTCGGCGGGCTGTTTGCGGACGATCTCGCCGAAGTCCTTGCGGATGATGTCGGCCACCGCGTCCAGGTCGCGCTGGAAATCCTTGACGAAGATCGGCGCGCGTTGGATCAGGGAGGAGATCGATTTGGAAATCTCGGATTTGCCTCCGCCGGACACCGTGCAGGGTTTATGGCAGAACGTGCCGTCGGTGCGGGCTCCCACCAAGCGCCACGCGGAGCCGGCCGGCTGTTTTTCCAGGCGCACTTTGTAGCCCGAAGGCAGGATGTAGGCGTCGCCGGCCCTGAGCGTCAGGCGCTGGGACTGACCCTGATCGATCCAGCGGACCGAGCCTTCGCGCACGTGAAATTCGGTGTTTTCCGGCACGTAAAAAATATTCGGGTACCGCCGGTCCACCGCCCAGCGCCCGGGCTTGACTTCGACCCGGTCGCCCAGAAGCTCCATGGCGTTTTCGAAGGAGGTCGTTTTCAGAAGTATGCTGCGATCCGCGAAAAAATCCTGACCGAGCACGTACGTCGGATAAACGAGCGCGCCGCCGGCGTGCTCTTCCTCGCAGGACCCGAAGAGGTTCGCCGCGAAGCTGATCTGCGTTTTGACTTCTTTTTTGCAGTAGCCGTAATAATTATCGGCGATAATGGTCACCATGACGCCCCGCGCGTCGCGGCAGGTGATCTTGAAAGCCCGGCCGCCGTTGTAAGGCTCCTCGGCGTCCTTCCAACACATGCCGTCGCGGCGCTGACGCTCGGAGGCTTGCGCATACGGCGGAAGCCCCAGGGCTTTTTTCTTCAAGCTCACCAGGTGCGGCGCGAGAATGACGCAGCCGGTGTGGCCGGTCCAGTGCGAGACGTCCAAGGCGGCGTCGTTTTCCGGCAGGTAGGGATCGCCGCCGTTGCCGAAGATGCCTTCCAGGAAATCGAGATTGCTGACGAGCGTGCCGGGGGCGAAGAAGCGTATCTCCATCGACTTTTCGGGATCTCGATCGGTCGAAGGACAAACGAGCGGACGCATGAGGAGCGACACGAAAATCCGCGCCTGATCGCCCTGGTCGGCCGTGAAAGGCAGCACGAGCGCGTCCGCCGGCGGCTCGAGGGCCGCCGCCAAGAGGGCCGCGAACACGGCCTTGGGCACCGCGAGCTTGTCGTCGGGGATCGGTAATCCGCCTTCGGCGATGTGGAAGACCCCCTGCGTCGTGCGGCGGTCGTTGTGAGGATTATGGATCACGCCTTGCTGCGTGCGGTAGGAATTCAGCGTCGCGGACGAAAAGGAATCGCGCGTCGGCGGGAGCGACATCTCGCGCGCCAGCCCCGGGAGATCCAGCACGAAGGTCCGGGTCGGGATTCTGGGCGCGCCGGACGGGCAGACGTCCTTCAGGGCCTCGTCCAGATAAGACTGGATGCGCTCATCCACGGGGCACAGCGGCCATCCGAGCATCCGGTCCTTCTGATTGTAGTTGCGCAAAAGCGGTCCGGCGAATTCAAGAAAGCGCGGATCCGCCGTCGCGCGGCTCGTCGGCGCGCCGAGCGCGGCCAGCTTGATGTTGATGTAGCGCAGGAGTTCCTGGTCCAGCGGGCGATTCGGATTCTGCGGCGGCTCGTTGCTCGTGATCGGTTTTTGGCGGAGGTCGCTTGATTCCATGCTCATATTCTTTGCAACAAAACGTCCCATGTTGATGGGCGAACGGCGCGGCCGCCGTTTGTCTATTTGGTATACTGCCGCGCCATGAAGATCGCCATCGGTCTATTCACGCCCGGCCGCCGCGCATGAGCCGTCCTTCGCCTATCGCGTTGCCGGAGACGGAGCAACGCGAGATCACGCGGCTCTGCGTTCTGTCCGGACTTTTGGTCCTGCAGCACGGGGCTGAAAGCGCTTTGGCCGAGTCGGTCGCCAGCCGTTTAGGGTTGGCGCTGGGTTTGGAAAGCGTGGAGGTGGGCATTTCGTCCAGCTATCTCACCCTGACCACGCTCAGCGGCGGACACTGCATCACCACGCTCCGCCGTCATATGGACCGGGGCATCAACATGCACGTCGTGACCGAAGTCCAGCGCACCATGCTGATGGCCGAAAGCGGCCAGGCGGATGCGTCCGAAGTCGGACGGCGCCTGTCCTCCATCGTCCCCTTACGCTATCCGAAGCCCGTCGTCGCGGTCATGATCGGATTGTCCTGCGCGTCTTTTTGCCGTTTGATGGGAGGCGATCTTGCCTCCTGCGCGATGACTTTCGCCTCCAGCGCCTCCGCTATGGTCGTCCGTCAGGTATTGGCCGCGCGGCATTTCAATCCGCTGGTCACGTTCGGCGCCACCGCGTTCGTGGCCACGAGCATCGCCTGCCAAGCCAGTCTCCACGGCATCGGGAATAATCCGACTTCGGTGATGGCAGCGAGCGTCCTGCTGCTTATTCCCGGGTTTCCTCTGATCAACGCGGTTTCCGACATGGTCAAAGGGTATGTTAACACGGGAATGGCGCGCTGGACCCTCGCCACGCTTCTGATCCTTTCGACCAGCGTGGGCATACTGCTGGCGCTGACCCTCTGGAAAGTAAAAATATGGATTTGAATTTTGCGTCCGCGGCGGCCCAAGAGGCGCTTCTGGCGTCGGTGCCCGCCGTCGGTTTCGCGCTGGTGTTCAACGTCCCGCGGCAGGCGCTGGTCTACTGCGCGCTCGGGGGCGCCTTGGGCCGCGGGCTGCGGTTTTCGCTTATGCACGCCGGCATGCCGATCGAGTGGTCCAGTCTGGCGGCGGCCGCGGTCATCAGCTTCGTCGGCGTCTATTGGGCCCAAAGGTTCCGCGCTCACCCCAAGGTCTTCACCGTGGCAGCGGTGATTCCGATGATTCCCGGGAAGTTCGCCTTCACGGCCATGCTCGCGATGTGCGAGATCAACGCGGGCGGCATGACGCCGCTTCTCATGAGCACGATGGTCACGTCCCTGCTGAAGGTCGTCTTCATCACCGGGTCCCTGGCGGCGGGACTGGCGATGCCGGGCCTGCTCCTTTACCGGCGCAGTCCCGTGGTGTGACCCGGACGGCCGGCCGAGCGCTCAGCGCTTGAAGTCGTGGCAGTCCGAGCAGGCCGCGCGCACGGGCTTGTACTGCACGATTTTTCGCCCGTCTCTGAGCGCCACCGTGGGATGGCACTCCTTGCAGGCCGCGTCTTTATGCGCGGCGTCCAGCTTGAAGCGCGCGCTCTCGTGATCGAACGCGGCCGCCTTCCACTCCGCGGGGGAGGTATGGCAGGTCTCGCAGCGCGTGCCGCCGGACGCGCCGCGGAACTGTCCGACGTGCGGGTCCTTGTGGCAGGCGGCGCATTCCTTCGGGGCGTCGACGAAGCGCGCCGCGGCCGACTTCGCGTCGCGCGCGTGGCAGGCGGCGCAGGCCGTCGTCGCGTGCTTGCCGCGCAGCGGGAACGACGCGGCGTGCTCCTTGGCGCCTATGCGGGAAGGCTTGAAGCTCTTCTCGGCATGGCAGTCCAGGCACTTCGGATGCTTGGCGGCGAACTGCCCGGCGTGCGGATCCTTATGGCAGGACTCGCACGAGCTTTCCGCGCGCGGGCGGCCTGGCATCAACTGGGATGAGAAGCGCCGGGCGTACGGGAGGGAGGCGTCGTGGCATTTCGCGCACGCGATCCTGTCGTGAGGCTTGCGCAGGCGGAATCCGGTCGCTTCGTGCTGGGCGCCCGTCATGCGCGCCGCCGCGTCGTTCCAGGGAAGCGCGCCGAGATGGCAGGAAGCGCAGGAAAGCTTCCAGTCGGTCTTGTGGGGCGTCGCATGGCAGAGATC
>CAIQSZ010000050.1 GCA_903874575.1 uncultured Elusimicrobia bacterium | reverse complement strand
GGGAGTTTGTACAATGACCTCGTGAGCCCGAAACTTCCGAAAAAAATACTGGACGCGATGGAGGAGCATCCCCCTTTCCGCCGGGCGGTGTGGAAGGCCTGCGCGGAGATCCCGAAAGGGGAGGTCCGCACCTACGGCTGGATCGCCGGACGCATCGGCAAGCCGGGAGCGGCGCGCGCCGTCGGCGCGGCGCTGGGCAAGAACCCCTTCGCCCCAACGGTGCCGTGCCACCGCGTGGTCGGCGCCGACGGGCGGATGACGGGGTACTCCGGAAAGGGCGGCGTCGCGCGAAAGCGGCGCATGCTCCTGGCCGAAGGCGCCCTGGTCCGCCGCGGGGACGGCGCGGCGACGAAAGCGTGAAGGCCGCAGCCCTGTCTTTGGTCGCGCTCACCTTGAACGTCGCGGGACCGCGCCGCGTCCACCAGGGCTGGCCTTCGCGCCGCGAGGCGCTGGTCGCCCAGCTCAAGAGCGAGCGCTCAGACGCGGCCGCGTTCCAGGAGTTGTGGCGCGCGCAGGATGTCCAAGCCTTGGCCGAGGCCGCGGGACATCCGTCGCGCGCGGCCGACGAGTCCCTGGGCGTCGCGGTCACCAGCCGCCTGCCGCTGGAGTCCTGGTCATCGCGGGATCTGGGCGGCGGCGCGGTCCTGCGCGCGCGCCTGCGCGCGGGCGCGAGGACCTTCGACGTCTATTCGGCGCGGCTCTCGCCCGGCCCGGGCGCCGCCGAGGCGCGGCGTCTGGGACAAATGTTCCGCTTGGCCGAGTTCGTGCGCGCCGAGTCGCTCAACCGGCCTTTCCTCCTGCTGGGGGACCTAGGCTACGGCGACGACGAGCGCGAAGCCGCCTTGATGCTCGATCTTTTGGAAGCGCGGGATCTCTGCGTCTGGCACGGCGACGAAGTCTGCGGACGCACGCTGGGCGAGCGCCGCGTGGACTACGCGCTGATTCCTTACTCGCCCCGCGAGCCGCGCGAACGCGCGCGGACCGCGTTCACCGCCGCGGCCGAGGACGACGGCGGCGCCCCGGCGGAACCGCACTTCGGCCTGCGCGCCGCGCTGGACGAGCGCTTCTTTATCCTGGGGCCCGCGGACGCCCCCTCCGGACGCGAGGAAGCCCTCGACGCCATCGCCGACGCCTTGCGGACGGCGCGCGCGGACGCGGAGCGCCGCTCCTCGGATGGGGGCTGGATCCCGTACCTGGGCGCGTACGAAGCCGCCGCCGCCCGAGACGAAGCCGCCCGTCTCCTCGCCCTTGAGGAAGAAGTCCACAGCGCGCGCCTGCGCGCCGGCAAGAGCCGGACGCCGAGATAACCGCCGCTGCTCCCATCCGGGATTGACGCCGCGCGGCCGGATGAGTCATCCTTGGGCGATGCTGAACCCCGAACAACGCGAGCGCGTGCGCCAAGCCGTGGACGCGGCGGAGGAGCACCTCGCCGCGGAGATCGTTCCTTGCGTCTTCGCCCAAAGCAGCCCCTACCCGGAGACCGTCTGGGCGGGCGCGGCCGGCGGCGCGGCGCTGGCGTGCGCCGCGTTTCTGATCGCCGACCTTTTCAAACCGGTGTGGGCCTCGGTGGCCGCGCTGACGACGACGGTGGCCGCGGCGGGCATCGTCGGCGCGGCGGCGGGACTTTGGTGCGGGCCGGTGAAACGATTCTTCATCGGCGCGCACCGCCTGGACGACGCGGTCCAGCGCCGCGCCAAGGAAATATTCTTCGACCGGGGCGTCGCGTGCACGAAGTCGCGCAACGGCGTCCTGCTGTTCGCGAGCGTGCTGGAGCGCCGCGTCGTCGTCTTGGCCGATAAAGCGGTGCGCGCCAAGGTGGCGCCCGAGGCCTGGCGTCCCGTCGTCGAGATTCTGGCCGCCTCCGCCGCGGAAGGCCGCGTGGCTGACGGTTTGGTCGCCGCCGTCCGGGAAACGGCCTCGGTCCTGCGCGCGGCCGGAGTTGTCGGCCGGGGCGGCCACGAACTGGACGACGCGCCCGTCGAAGGAGACGGCCGATGAAGCGCGCCCTCTTTTCCGCCGCCGCGCTGGCGCTGGCGCTGCCGGCCCTCGCGCTCGACGTGCCTTACCTGTCGGGTCGCGTCGTGGACGACGCGCGCGTCCTGGACGCCGCCGACGCGCAAGGCCTGGAGTCCACGCTGAAGTCGTACGAACAGAAGACCGGCCGTCAGATCGTCGTGCTGACCTTGCCGTCCCTGGAAGGCGAGCCGCTGGAGGACTTCGCCATCAAGGTCGCGCGCGCTTGGAAGCTGGGCCGCGAGGGCCGCAACGACGGCGTCCTGCTTCTGGTCGCGCGCGACGACCACAAGATCCGCATCGAAGTCGGCTACGGCGCCGAAGGTCCGCTGACGGACGCGTCCGCGGGACGCATCATCCGCGACCGGATGGTCCCCCGCTTTCGCGCCGGCGACTACGCGGGCGGAATAAAGGCCGGAGTCGATTCGGTGATCGGCACGCTGGACGGTTCGTACGCGCCCGAACCGGATGACGGGCGCGCCGGCGGTCCCGGCTTCGGCCCCGGCGACATCCCTGAAAAACTGCTGATGAGCATCTTCGTATTCGGGATTCTGGGACTGTTCGAGTTCATCGGCATCTGCGCCCCGGGCATCGGCTGGTTCCTATATTTCTTTTTGATCCCGTTCTGGGCGGCCTTCCCGCTGGCCCTATGGGGTCCGCGCGTCGGCGGGACACTCCTGCTCGCCCATATCGTCCTGTTTCCCATTCTCAAAAAACGGCTGGCCGGCTCTAATTTGGCTAAAAATTTTATTGGGAACTCTCGCGGCAGGGGAAACTTCGTCGGCGGCTCGGGCTGGTCGTCGGGCGGCGGGGGAGGCTGGTCGAGCGGCGGTTCGGGAGGCTTCTCCGGCGGCGGCGGAAGCTTCGGCGGCGGCGGAGCCTCAGGAAGCTGGTAGCCGGGCGCGATATCACCAGAGGAAGCCGAGGCTGATGCGGTAGACCTCGCCCAAGGGCTCCATGGGCTGGGAACCGAGATCCAGGCGGAACCTATGGCGGTAAAGCGCGCCGAAGCCGACGGTCAATCCGGAGAGCGGCGATAGGTCCGTCGCCGAAAGGCTCTTATAGCCGATCCGATAGGCAAGGGTGAGAGTCTCTCCGAAACCGTGCGAGTATTCGACGCCCAGCTTGCCGTAGGGGTTGCCGTAGTAGGGCATGACCAGTTCGAGGGCCGGCAGAATCCGGGAAGACTCGTCTCTAAAATCGTACGACGCTCCCAGCGACCCCTCCATGGGCAAGTCCTCCGCCTGATCCAGGAATTTCTGCCGTCCACCCGCGTTGCGCCAGGAGAAGCTCAAGGCCAGAGGCTCCGCGTCGATCGGCCGCAACAGCACGCCGCCGTCCGAGGCGAGGGTCATGGAATTGCGCGTGTAGATGCTTTCGCGCACGCCTTTGGCGCAGAAGCCCATCATCAAATTCCCCGTCCGGCCCTCGTGTTCGTCGTCGAAGGGGGCGGTCGCGCCCGAAACGTTCCGGAGCCGGCGGGAATATTTGTCGTAGAGCCAGCCATTTTGATCCGGCCAGGCGAAGGCGTAGCACAGGGAAATGGCGTCGCTCGAAGGGCTGAAAGACCCCTGGTTCACGTTGGTATTGCTGACCGCGGTCAGGGAGTCCTGCGAGAGTCTGGTGTATGAGACCCCGAGAGTCCCCCTGCGGCCACCCAGAGGCTGGGCGTAAGCGGCGAAATCGTGATGGAAAAAATTCAGGGACTCGGTCCGGCTGTAGGAAAACTCGGGCTTATTAAGCCGCGCCAAACCGGCCGGGTTCCAGTAGATCGCCTCGGGGCCTTCCGCGACCGGGCCGAAAGCGTCGCCCATTCCCAACGCGCGCGCGCCGGCGCCTATCCTGAGGAACTCGGAGGTGTTGCCGCCCGCGTTGTTCTGCAGCGCCCGTGAGTTCGGAGCGGACGCCAGCAGCCACGCCGCGACGAAAAGGCCGGTTCTGGCGCGTAGGTTGCTCATCTGATCACCACGATCCGGCGCACGATCTTGTTACGGCCTTGGCCCATGACGGCCAGGCATGTCCCGGAG
>CAIQSZ010000049.1 GCA_903874575.1 uncultured Elusimicrobia bacterium | reverse complement strand
GCATGCACGCCGCCCTCACGGGCACCGCGATCGCCGGCGCCAAGGACTTGGACAACGCGCAGAAGAACTGCGGCTCCATGACCTCCGCGGCCTGTAACGCGCAGATCAACGTCGCCCTCGCCGAGCTCGCCAACCCGACCAACGGCCTGCGCGCGGACGCCAGCGCGGGCGGGGACTTCAAGATCGGCAAGCTGGCCGTCTTCGCCAACGGCTTCCTGAACGTTGGCGCGGTCCCCCGCATCGACCGGGTCCACAACAACAGCACCAACATCGACCAGAACACCTCGGCGCTGATCGTGAAGGGCGCGCAGGTCACGGAGTTCGGCGCGGGCTACGGCCACGAGCTCCCGTTCGCCCCCGGCCTGTTCGTCGGCGGGAACCTGAAGCTGATGCGCGCCATGGTCGGCTATACGAACTACCGGGTCGTCAACAACAGCGACAACGACGACGACATCATCAAGAGCCTCAAGGACAACCAGACCAGCAGCGCCAACGTCGGGCTGGACGCCGCCGCCCTGTGGGACGCGGAGCGCACCTTCGAGAGCGCCTGGTGGCAGCCGCGCGTGGGCCTGACCGGCCGCAACCTCAACAACCCGAAGTTCTCCCAGCCCGGCACCGCCGCCACCGACGGCGTGGGCGGACGCTACGCGGTCAACCCGCAGGCGCGCCTGGGCGTGGCCATCTCCCCCTTCCACTGGTGGAACCTGGCCGCGGACATGGACCTGACCGACAACATCACGCCCGTCGACGGCGTGAAGAGCCGCCAGTTCGGCTTGGGCACCGAGGTCAACGTGTTCAACCGCAGCTGGATCAACATCCCCCTGCGCTTCGGCCTGGCGCGCAACCTCTCGGCCGCCACCAACATGGTGACCGCCGGCTTCGGCTTGAACTTCCTGCACCTCGTCATCGACGTCTCGGGCGAGGCCAGCGGCAAGAAGATCGACACGCAAACGCAGGGAGAGAGCAAGCAGATGCCGCAGGAGTTGGGCGCGGCGGTGTCGCTGAGCCTGCTGTTCGGCGGCAGCGAAGACCGCCGCGGTTCCAAGCCCAAAGACGTCCAGCCCGTCCCGACGCAGAAGGTCGAGCCCGCGGCGTCGACCCCCGCTCCCGCGGCGCCGACGCCCGATCAGGCCGACAAGGTCAAGGCGGACGCCGAGAAAGCGCAGACCGATCTCGACAAAGCGGCCGCCAAGCCCGCCGGGCAGTAAAGCCGGCTCAGAGGTCCCAGCGGCGGATCAGCACGAGGGCGGCCGCGCCGAAGAAGGCGTCGGCCGCCCATGCCGCGACCCACGGCGGCAGGGCTCCGCCCACGCCCATCGCGCGGCCGATCTCCATGAACCAGAGATAGGCGAACGAGAGGGCCAGGGCGACGCAAAAACTGACCACGCGCGAGGAACGGCGCAGGCGCAGGGCGATCGGAATTCCCAGCGCGCAGATCACGACGTTGGCGAGAGGGTAGGCGATCTTCGCTTGCTCGGCGACCTCGTACTCGCGCGGGGAGCCGCCGAAGCGGCCGACCCGGCGGGAGTACTGGCGGACCTCGCGCAGGCTCATCTCGTCGGGATTGATGGGACGCGGGATCAACTCGGAAGGCGGGGAGTCGAGCTCGGAAATTTTCTCATCGAAGGAAGTCTCCACGACCCCGGTCGGCCCGAAGGAACGCTCGATGCCCGACTTGAAGACCCAGCGCCTCCTGGAGTCGTCCCAGTCCGCCAGCTTCGCGTCCAACTGAGACAAGACGCCTTGAGCGCCCAGCGTCTCCAGGATGGGCCGCTCCATGCGGCCGTCCTGCGGCAGGAACAGCGAGCACTGCACGAACAGGCGGTCGTCCAGCGCGAACACGACGTCGGAGTACATGCGCCACTCGGGCTCGGGATGGACCTGTTCGTGCCACAGCCTCCGGGAGCGCGCCCAGGCGATGGGCATGACGGTCTCCTGCGCCGCGAAGGCCAAGACGGCCACGGCCAAGGACGACCATAGGATCGGCAGCCAGAAGCGCCGCGTCTCCAGGCCGCAAGCCTGGGTGGCCAGCCACTCTCCGCTCTGCACGAAGCCGCTCATCGCGACCAAGGTCGCCAGCAACGTCGCCATCGGGATCACGCGCACGGCCCAGTACGGCACGGCCAGCCACAGGCATTCGAAGATGACCGGGAAGGCGGCCTTGGACTTCACGATGTAGTTCATCTTGTCGAAGGTATCGCCCAGGAAGATCAGCACGGCGAACAATCCCAGGCCGTAGGCGAAAGGCTTGAGGAAGCGTCCCATCATGTAGCGCGTGAAGATGGTCATCGCGCGGCCGCCCGGCGCGTCAGCCACGCGCCGACCAGTAGTCCGACCGCGTCGCCCAGCCACGGCGCCGTCGGGGCGAGCAGGTCGTGGCGGCGCCCCAGGCTGACGCCGACCACCAGCAACGCGTAGTAGACGAACATGACGCCCAGGCTGGCGGCGAAGTCCGCTCCCCGCGCGCGTCGCTTGATGCCCATCCCCAGCGGGGCGGCCACGAAAAAGAAAACGAACGGGGAGAGCGCGCCGGCGGAACGGGCGGATTTCTCGACGAGCAGTTCGAGGCGCTTCTCCTGGGGCAGGCCGGGAGCCGCGGCGCGCGCGGCCAGTTCGCGGCTGGTCATCTCCTGCAGATCCGGATCGCGCGGGGCGGCCGTCTCGATGAGGGGCATGAACAGGCGGTAACGCTCGAAGCGGCCGGTCGTGTAGTGCTCCGGATCATGATTGGGCAGCTGGAGCTGGCCGTCCTCCAGCACCAGAGAAACGCCTCGCCCGGGTTCCAGTTTCAGCCGGCCGCGCTGGGCGTTCACGCGCACCGGATCGCGGCGGTCCGGATTGACGAGGTAGACGCTTTCCATTTTTCCGGTCGCGTCGTCGGCCTCGCGGGCGTACAGGCGCCAAGGGCCGACGGAAGTGAACACCCGCGGCCGCAGCTCGATCTTCGCCATCTTCTGCGCCGCCTCGCTGGTGCGCTTGCGGAAGGAGCGGAAGCCCTCGGGACCGGTCTTGTGATTGATGAGCAACAGGAGGGCGGACAAGGCGACGGCCAGCCACAGGAACGGGCGCACGATTTCCCGGTAGGAAAAACCGGCGGCGCGCAGGGCCATGATCTCCCCCGAATCGGCCAGAGCGCCCAGCGTCACCATCGCCGCGACAAGGAAGGCCATGGGCACGGCCAGGCTGGCGAAGGACGGCAGCAGACGCGCGAAGCACGCCAGAATCCACCACACCGGCAGCCCCTTCATCACCGCCAAAGTGAACAGGCGAAGGAACTGCTGCATGACCAGCACGCCCAGGAACATGAGGAGTCCCGCCCCGAAGGTCGGCAGGAACAGCCGGAGGATATAGCGCGGCAGGATGGGCATTGCCGGGAGATTTTACTTATAATCGACCCATGGACGCCCAAAAAGCCGTCGCCTTCGCCGCCGAGAAGCACCGTGATTTCCTGGAGGACCTTAAGGTCCTCGCGCGCATTCCCAGCGTCAGCTTCCCCGGCTTCGACCACAAGGAGGTCGAACGCTCGGCCGAGGCCGTCGCGGCGCTGTGCAAGGCCCGCGGCCTGGAGCATGTGGAAATTCTGCGCCTGCCCGGCGCGCATCCGTACGTCTACGCCGACTGGCTGCACGCCCCGGGAAAGCCCACTCTACTGCTGTACGCGCACCACGACGTCCAGCCCGCGGGCCGCGAGGAGCTGTGGAAGTCCCCGCCCTTCGAGCCCACCGAGCGCGGCGGCCGCCTTTGGGGCCGCGGCACCGCCGACGACAAGGCCGGCGCGGTCGCCCACACCAGCGCCATATTCTCCTGGCTGAGGACGCACGGGAAGCTGCCGGTGAACGTGAAGCTGCTCATCGAGGGCGAGGAGGAG
>CAIQSZ010000048.1 GCA_903874575.1 uncultured Elusimicrobia bacterium | reverse complement strand
GTCCGTCGGGTCGGCGAGCGGCTCCAAGCCCGCTCCCACCTTCCACGCCAGGAACGACAGGACGGACAGGATCAGGACCGCGACGAGCATGTCCTTGAAGACCGCGTACGGGAAGAACGACTTGCCCGCGGCCTTGAGTTTGGCGTAGCGCGCCCTATAGTCTTCGTGCCAATCAGCCACGAGAGCCTCCCTTTCCGCCCATCCGCGTCGGCGGCTCGGAGATTCCGTGCCAGACCACGAGGAACAAATGCACGCCCAGCAGGACGCCGATCACGCCGGGCAAGACGAGCACGTGCAGCGCGTAAAAGCGCGTCAACGTCGGCGCGCCCATGTCGGCGCCGCCCTTGAGTATCTTCGCGACCATCCCGCCCACGACGGGGGTTTGCCCGGCGATGTTCGTGCCGACGGCGGTGGCCCAGTACGCTTTCTGGTCCCACGGCAGAAGGTAGCCGGTGAACCCGAAGCCGATCACGACCAGGAACAGGAGCACGCCGACCATCCAAGTCCCCTCGCGCGGATACTTGTACGAACCCATGAGGTAGATGCGCAGCATGTGCGCGACGACCAGCACGACCATGAAGCTGGCGCCGTAATGATGGAGCCCGCGAATGAAGCCGCCCATCAACACGCTCGAGCCGATGAAGCGGACCGAATCGTAGGCGTGATCGGTCGACGGGACGTAGTTCATCGCCAGCAGCGCGCCCGTCACGGCCTGGAGCGTGAACACGAACATGGACGCGCTGCCCAGCGTGTACGCCCACGCGACCGGGCCCTTCGCCTCGGGGATGTGGCGCTCGAGCAGCGCGTTCCACACCGTCTCGAAGCCGGTGCGCTCGTTCACCCAGTCGCGGACCTCCGTCATCGTCGGCGCCCTCATGCGGCCCCCTTGATCGCCTGCGGCTGGATCAGCAGCCGGCCCTCGACGACCTTCGCCGCGAACCGGTCCAGCGGGCGCGGCGGCGGACCGGAAACGACCTGGCCCTTCGCGTCGAAGACGGCGGCATGGCACGGGCAAAGGAACTGCTCCCTCGCCTGGTCCCAGCGGTAAGGGCAGCCCAAATGCGTGCAGCGCGGGTCGAAGACGGTGAACTCCTTGCCGTCCGTCGATACCCAGGCCGAAGACCGCTTCTCGGTCACGACCCAGGCGTCGCGCTTTCGCGCGACGAAGTCCACCTTGAGCGGCGCGCCCGGCTTCATGTCGGACGCCCTGCCGATGTCGACCCAGTCCTCCTCATCCTTCTTGAACGCCGGAGAGATGAAATAGGACAGGCCCGTCGCGCCGAGCAGCGCGGAGATCGCGCCCCCCAGCACGACGATCCCGGCCGTGAGAAAAGTCCGGCGGCTGACGCCGCCCGCGGCTTCCTCCCGCACGCATGCCTCGTCGTTCGGCACGGCGCCCTACTTCGCCGCCGGGACGGCCGCGGGAGCCGGAGCGAGGGAACGGATGTACGCGACGACGGCCGCGGCCTCGACGACGGTCTCGCCGTCTTTGAACTCCTTGAACGCCGGCATCCTGCCCTTGCCCGCGTTGATCAGGCTGACGAGCTCGTCGTCCTTCTTCGCGGCGACCTGCTTGGCCGTCAGATCCATGTCTTCGGGCTTGACCTTGAACATCTTGGCCATCGGCGCCTTGCCCTTGCCGTCGGCTCCATGGCAGGACGAGCATTTCTTCACGTATATCCGCTTGGCCGGGCTATCCGCGTCCTTGCCCCGGGCCATCGCATGCGCCGAGGAAACCATCGCCGCCAGGACCAGCGCCATCGCGTATTTCATATTCGTCTCCTTGAAATTGGACTGCAGGATGATCCGTCTCTTCAAGCCGTCCGTATTGTACAAATAGAGGCCCGGAAGTCGCCAGCCGTCCCGCCGCGCGTCGACCGCTCTAAACGGCCCTGTTGGCGGAAGGCAGGCGGGCGACGCGCCGCAGGCGCTTCTCGTCGAGGACCCGGACCCGGCGGCCGCTCACTTCGATGAGCTTCTTCTGCTCGAGCTCGGAGATCGCGCGGCTGATGACCTCCGGGGAAGTTCCCAACAGCTCCGCGATCTCCTGTCGCGTCTCGCTGAGGTCGAACAGGTTGCGCTTGGACGCGACGTCCGACTCCACGCAGAGGTGCTTGGCCAGCCGCTCGCGGATGGTCCGCATGGAGAGGTCGGTCGCATGGGCTTCCATCTCGCCCAGCTTCGCGGCCAGCTGGCGCGCGATCATGCGCGCCAGTTCCGGACGATCGGCCCAGGCACGGAAGAAGCGGGCCGAATCGATGACGCAGATACGGGCCTCGTCCATGACCTCGGCCGTCGCCGCGTAAGGCTCGCCCGCCACCAAAGAGCGCTCTCCCAGGAAGTTCGGCGCGCGGATGATCCGCACGATCTGATGCCGCCCTCCGTCCTCCGCGCGGACCAGCTTGACGCGCCCGGAGCAGATGAAGAAAAGCGCGAACGGCTCGTTGCCCTGGTAAAAAAGCACGTTGCCGCGCGTGTACCGGTTGGAGTGCCAGCCGGTCGCGAAGCTCGAGGCGACCCCCGCCGGCATGCCGCGGCTCACGCACCAGGATTCCAGTTCGCACGCGGCGCCGGGCGGGCAACATTCGCGGGCGGAACGGGGCCGATCCGTCTTCACGAGCGTCTGGGTACGCACCTGTATCCTCCTCCGCTCGGACGGGCGGCGCCTCCAAAGCGGTCCGCACTCTGTTAAGCAACGCAACTGCCGGGCCGTGTAAGAACGCGAGTTTCGCATGGACGGGCAGGGTGGACGCGCCGGGGCGCGAAGCGCTAAGATGCGCGCGTGACCGATCCCCTAAGAGCGCTGTTCCGCGCGCGCTTCGGCGCCGAAGCCGAGACGACGGCGCCCGTGCGCGCCGAAGGCTCCAACCGAAGGATCTACCGGTTGGCGCGCGGCAAGACGACGGCGATCGGCGTGCTCAACGACGACGTCAAGGAGAACCGGGCGTTCATCGAGTTCTCCAAGCACTTCCGCGAGCAAGGCATCCCGGTCCCGGAGCTTTACGGCGAGGACGCCGCGGGCGCGGCTTACCTGGAAGAGGACCTCGGCGACACGACGCTGTTCCAATATATCGGCAAGCGCCGCGGCCCCGCGGGCTTTCCCGAGGAAGTCGTCGCGACGTACCGCGACGTCGTGCGCTGGCTGCCGCGGATGCAGATCGAGGCCGGACGCACGCTCGACTACCGTTGGTGCTACCCGCGCGCCCGCTTCGACAAGCAATCGATGCTGTGGGACCTCAACTACTTCAAATATTACTTCCTGACCCTCGGCGGCGTCCGTTTTCACGAGGAAGCGCTCGAACGGGATTTCCAAGCCTACGCCGGCTACCTGCTGGCCGCCGACCGCGAGTATTTTCTCTGCCGCGATTTCCAGTCGCGCAACGTGATGTTGAAGGACGGCAAGCCGTATTTCATCGACTACCAGGGAGGCCGTCGCGGCGCCCTGCAGTACGATATCGCCTCCCTCCTGTACGACGCGAAGGCCGACCTCCCCTTTGAACTGCGCGACGAACTGCTCGACCTCTACATCCGCGAGGCCGGAAAGTACGCGGCCGTGGACGCGCGAGACTTCAAGAAGTTCTTCCCCGGCTTCGTGCTGATCCGCATCATGCAGGCGATGGGCGCCTACGGCCTGAGAGGCTTCCACGAGAAAAAGCCCCTGTTCCTGCAGAGCATCCCCTACGCGATCCGCAACATCGAGCGCGTCCTGCTGACGGCCAATCTCCCGGTCGAGGTCCCGGAGTTGACCGCGGTATTCAAGCGGCTGATCGGCTCCTCGGCTTTGCGTCAGTTCGGCGCGGCCAAGCTGAAACTGACGGTGCAAATTCAGAGTTTCTCTTATAAGCACGGCATGCCGCGCGACGATAAGGGCCACGGCGGCGGCTACATATTCGACTGCCGCTGCCTGCCCAACCCCGGACGCAGAACCGAGTTCGCCGCGTCCACCGGCCGGGACGCCGACGTGGTCGCCTACCTGTCCAAGGAGGAGCCCGTCGACCGCTGGGCAAGATCGGCGTTCGCGCTGGTCGACCAGACCGTCGAGGATTACGGCCGCAGGAACTTCACCCATCTGTTCGTCGCGTTCGGCTGCACCGGCGGCCAGCACCGCTCGGTGTACTGCGCCGAGCGCCTGGCCAAGCATCTGCGCGATCAGGGCGTCTCGGCGGCCGTCTCGCACCGCGAGAGAAAATCCTGGCCCGCGAAGTGAACGGATGAAAGCCCTGATCCTGGCGGCGGGCGTCGGGTCCCGTCTGCGTCCGCTGACGGACGAGACCCCGAAGGCCCTGATCCCGGTCGCGGGCGTGCCGATGCTGGAGCGCACCCTCGTCCGCCTCAAGGCGGCCGGCGTAAGCGATTTCGTCGTCAACGCGCACCACCACGCCCGAAAGGTCGCGGATTTTTGCGCGGACCTGTCGCGCCGCCACGCCGTGGCCGTCGCCGTCTCGCGGGAGGACGGGTTTGCGCTCGACACCGGGGGCGCGCTCAAGAAGGCGGCCCCGCTCCTGCGCGGACCCCTTCCCTTCTTCGTCCATAACGCCGACGTCCTCACCGACCTCGACCTGAAAGCGCTTTACTCGGCGCACGCGGCGAGCGGCGCGCTCGCCACGCTGTCGGTGCGGGAGCGGGAGAGCGGACGCGCCTACTTGTTCGACGCGAACGACCGCCTCGTGGGGCACGAGGACCGCAAGTCGGGCCGCACGACTTGGTCCCGGGACCCGGCGCCCGGCGCGCGCCGCCTGCCGTTCGACGGAATCCACGTGATCTCGCCGGACGCGCTCGACCGCATCGTCGAGGAAGGCGTCTTCTCCATCACGAAGACCTACCTGCGCCTGGCCGCGGAAGGCGCCGACATCCGGGCCTTCCGCGCCGACCGCTGGGCCTGGCACGACGTCGGCACGCGGGAGAAGCTCGCCGCGGCCCAAGCGTGGGCGGCGGCCCGTATACACTGATACGGGCCGCTTGGTACAATACCCCCGTGGAAGAGCAGCGAGAAGACGCCGCCGCGGACGAGGCGGCGGAGCCTTCAGGGCCGCCCCCGAAGCCGAAAGGGCGTCCCGCGTCCCACGATCTGCCCATCCCCTGGGCGCGCGTGCGTTCGGCCGCGTCGGGCCACCAGCTCTATAAGCGCATGCTCGGCGAGGTGGACCCGAAGGCCCGCCCGGGCGACATGGTCGCCGTATACGACCGCAACGACGCGCCCTACGGCGTGGCGCTATACAATCCGCGCAGTCTGATCGCCCTGCGCATGCTCACGCGCGGCATCGGCGCGTTCGACGCCGACGCGTTCTTCGCCGAGCGCATCGGCGCCGCGGTCGAGTTTCGCCGCGGCCTTCTCGGCCTAGAGGCCGCGACGGACGCCTACCGTCTCGTCCACGACAACGGCGACGGCCTGCCCGGCTTGGTCGTCGACCG
>CAIQSZ010000047.1 GCA_903874575.1 uncultured Elusimicrobia bacterium | reverse complement strand
CGTACGTGCGAAGGCCGTATTTCTTCATCATTGTCCGGTTCATGGTTTCCTTTTCAGTATCGAGAGCCCAGCAGGAAAGCGGTGGAGGTTCGGCCGTCGGACACGACGCTGTAGGCCAGGTAGAGGGGGCCGAAAAAGCTGTCGACGCCGAGAAAGACCGAGCCGGCGGCCTTGCTCGACGACATCGATACCTGGCTTTCCTCCAGCCGCGTTCGGCCCGCCTCGGCGACGGCGCCGAGGTACCAGGCGGAGCCGGAGACCCTGCCCATCTCGTAGTAGCACTGGAACTGCCCGAGGACCCGCTCCGTGCCGATCATCCCGTTCTCCTTGAATCCGGATAAAAAGAGGAATTCGCCGAGGTTGTAGGGGTGGGGGTGCGCCGTCCGGCGATCGAGGTTCGTGGAGTAGACGCCGCGCAGCGAGAAGGTGCTCTTTTTCCAAGGCCAGAACTCTTGGGCGGTCAGATCCAGCGTTTGGTAATCGAAGTTCGTCCCGAGCGCCGGGACCGTCCGCCGCCATTCCGCCGCGCCGATGCGGCCGCGGCGCGGAAACGCCACCTGATCGAGCGTGTCGTAGCGAAAGCCCGCTCTCATATAGGCGTCGTCGAACCTTTCGGCCTCGTAGGCCTTCGGCCCGACGCGCAGATCCGGGTCGGTGATCTCCTTCATCAATCCGCCCCGCAGCTCTCCCCAGTTGCCGAACTGCAGGCCCAGATCCCCTCCGGTCCTGAGGGTGTTGAAGCGGTATATGAGCATCTGCTGGCCGTCGACGGTGATGTCCTGCGTTTTCCGTTCATAGTGCAGGACCGGCGAGAAGAAATAGGCCGCGCCGCGGTCATAGCGCCGGGTTCCATAGAGGAACGGCTGGTAGTATTCCAACTTGACGTGGGAATCGCTTCCGACGCCCAGTTCCGTCTGGAATTCCCCGCCCATGCGGTTGAGCTCGGTCATCGTATGGCGCGCGGTCAGCAGGTACGAGGATTCGCCGCTGAAATTCTCCGTGAACCGGACGCCGAAGCGAAGGTAATTGGGCCCCCAGGATTTGTGCGGGGCATTGACGATCAAAGTCGCGCCGGAGGAGCTCTCGACGACGTTGTAGTCGACGTATTCGAAGCAGCCCAAGCCGTAGATGCCGGCGAGATCCTTTTGGAGCTTGGCGGGATCGAGCGGGGCGTTCAGGGGCTGGGTGATGAACGGCGCCAGGATGCCGTCTTTGATCCTGCTCTGGTTTCGCAAGACGATGGCGGTCACCACGGGCCAGGGAGCCGCTCCGGGGCGCCCCGCCTTCCAGGCCGCGTATTCTTCCTCCGAGACGGAGTAGCGTTTGAGCGCGCCGGCGAGCGCGCGGGCCTTGGCCTCGCCGCGCTTCATCATCTCCGGGACCTTGTCGAAATCGACGAAGGACAGGCCTTCCAGGTCCGGTTCGATCAGGAGGTCCCGGTCCGTGAGCGCGGAGAGCTGCCGCCGGTCGAACTGGGTGCCTCCCAGGCGTCCGGTCTGGGAGAGCACGTCGAACATGGAGCCGATATTGTCGCGCGTCATGAGCGGCGTTCCGATGTTCACGACGATCAGCGCGTCCGCGCCCATCCCGCGGGCGACGTCGACCGGGATGTTGTTGAGAAACCCGCCGTCGGCCAGGAGGCGGCCCTGGTATTTCATCGGCGCGAAAAGCGGCGGGATGGCCACGCTGGAGCGGATGGCCAGGGCGAGGTCTCCGGAACTGAGGACCACGCTTTCCCCGGTCACCAGATCCGAGGCCAACGCCCGGAAGGGCGTCGGCAGAAGATCGAACGAGGGCAGGTCCTGGGTGATATGCCCGAGCTTGCGCAGCTCGGTTATGAAGTTCTGGCCCTCCACGGCCCCAAGCGGCAGCTTCACCCCGTTGGCGCCGATCCCTACCCCGTACTTGACGAGGGAATTCTGGTCGTCCTCCTTGCGCCGGAAGGAACGCTCCTCTCGCGGCGGCGAATCGTTGAACGAGTCGTACCAATTGAATTTTTCGAAGATCCGGCCCAGGTCCGCGGCGGAAAGCCCGCTGGCGTAAAGACCGCCCACGGCCGACCCCATGCTCGTTCCGGCGATGAAATCGACCGGGATGCGCATCTCCTCGAGGACCTTCAGCACGCCGACGTGAGCCGTCCCGCGCGCGCCGCCGCCGGAAAGGACGAGGCCGATCCGCGGCCGCTTCGGGGCGGACGCGGAGGCGGCGGCCGCGTCCAAGCGGCACGGCCCCGCGAGAGCGGCGGCGATCAGGGCCATCCGGGAGAAGCCGCCGAAAGGACGGCCGCGTCCGCCTCGCTTCATCTTAGAGCCGTCTCACATGAACATTTTAGCCCGGCTGCTTCACCGACACAAGTGCGCTTCCGCCGCCGCCCTCGGCCGAGCTATGCGGGAAGGTCGGACGTTAGTTGTATATAATCGCTCGCCTGCGGCGTAGGCCGGTACTGAATAAGTAAAAAGGAGTCACACATGAACCAAAAGATGCTGAAAGTCGTTCCGGTCTTGACCGCCCTCGTCCTCGGCATGATTTCCGCTGCGCCCGCCCGCGCGGCCGATGACGCGCAATCGGCGAAGCCCGCGATCGTCGTCGACAACATGACGCTGCTCAGGAACAAGATCCGCGCGGACAAGAAGCTGGCCGTCTCGGTGAACATGGAGCTCACCCCCGAAGAGGCCGCGGCCTTCTGGCCGGTGTACGAGGAGTATCAGAAAGAGGCGGCCAAGCTCTGGGACCGGACGCTGAAGGCGATCACGTCCTACGCCGACGCCTATGCCGACCTGACCGACGAGACGGCCAAGAAGCTGACGGATGAAGCGGTGGCCATCGAAAAGGACCGCGCGGCGCTCCGGCTGGCCTACTTGCCCAAGTTCCGCAAGGTCCTGTCCGACAAGAAGGTCGCGCGCTATTACCAAATCGAGAGCAAGATCCAAGCGGTGTTGGCCTACGACATGGCCGGCCAGATCCCGTTGGTGAAATGACGGCCGAAGGGCGATGGCATTGCCGCTAGGAACGGCGCGGATAGTGTCATCGACCTGAAGTAGCCCGGCGGGCCGGGAGCGCTCCCGGCCCGCCGCGGCCATCCGGCCGGACTCAGCGGTCCCGGGGGGCGCGTTGCCGCCCGTGCTCGCGGTGTTCCATGCGCTCTCCGCGCGCCTCGCGCCGCTCGCCCCGATCCTCCAGCCTCTCGGCCTTTTTCTCCACGTGGTCCGCGGCTTTCTCGCGGCCGGCGGCGTCGAGCTTCTCGGCCCGCTCCTTCATGCGTTCTGCGCGTTCCTGCATGCGCTCGCCCTGCCGCTTGAGCCGCTCCGCGCGCCTGTCGGATGCGCCGGGTCTGTGCGCGGGTTTGTCGGCGGACTGCCCATTGTTCGCGGACGAGCCGCCTTTACCATCCGAGGGAGGGGTCGTGACGGCGCCGGAAGTCGCTTCGTCCTTCTTTTGCTCTTCGGCGCGGACGCTTGCGGCCGCCCCCGCCAAGAGGCCGACCGCCAGCAGCCCGCCCAACGTCCATCCCATCTTCAGCTTGATCCTCATGACATACCCTCCTGGGGTCTCGATATTGGCCGCCGCTGCAGTCCTTCACAGATATAGACGCAAAAGGGCGAAAATGGTTTAGTCGGAATCCGCATGACGGCCACTAAACCATTTTGGGGTCCCCTGCGTCTTGATATGTGGAAGGCGCAATGAGCGACCAAGATCAGGACGCCGGACTCATTGAGCGGGCGCGCCGGGGAGACGCCGAAGCCTTCGGCGCTTTGGCGACCCGGCACCAGCGCCTTCTGACGAGCGTCGCGGCGGGGCTGTTGAACGATAGCGGGAAGACGGAGGACGTCGTGCAGGACGCGATCCTTTCGGCATGGAAGGCCTTCGACGGCTATCGGGGGCAAGCCCAGTTCAAGAACTGGCTGTGCCGGATCGTCGTCAATAAAGCCTATTCGGTCATGCGTTGGGGAAGGTTGCGATCCTGGCTCAGCCTTGACAGCGCGTCCGGCGCGGCCGTGGCTCAGACGCTGGCGGACGCCTCCGCGGACGCCGACCCCGAGCGGCATGGATTGAAGGAAGAGCGCGCCGAAGCGATCCGCCGCGCCGTTGCGGCCCTGCCGCTCCAGCAGAGGACCGCCGTCCTTCTGCGAGGCGGCGGCCTGGGCGTCGCCGAGGTCGCGGAGTCCATGGGCGTGGCGGAAGGGACCGTGAAGGCCCATCTGCACCAGGCGCGGGCGCGCCTGGCGGCGGCGTTGGGGGAGCCGTGAGCGAAGAACGCGACGACCGATTCTGGTCCGAGGTCGGCGACGCCGTGATCCCGCGGCGTTCCCCGGCGGAGTGGGCGGCGCAGCGCGCCCGGATACTCGCGCGTCTGGACGAGGCGTCCCGGCCGCGGCTACGGACGTGGGTGGCCGTCCCCGCCTTGGCCGCGCTGGCCGGCGGTCTCTTCTTCCTCAATAGCCCTATTCTGGAGAAGTTTCTTCCTCCCGAGGCCGTCGTCCGGAACGCGACCTGGAACGCGCGCCTGACCAAAGTCGAGGGCCTGGTCACGGTCATTCCCAAAGGCGGGACGGACGTCGTCGCCGCGGCCGCCGGGATGCCCATCGACGCGGGAGACTGCATCCTCACCGGCGTGGAAGGCCGGGCCGAGTTGGCCCTATCG
>CAIQSZ010000046.1 GCA_903874575.1 uncultured Elusimicrobia bacterium | reverse complement strand
GTGTCGCTGCTGGCCGGCGCCAGCCTGGCTGCAGGCGACAGGGTCCAGACCGGGCCGCAGTCGTCGGCTGCGCTGCGTTTTGCGGATGGCGCGCGCGTCCTCCTGCGGCCCGACAGCGCCTTGCGCATCGAGCGCACGGTGCGCCTGGGCCTGACCTGGACGGTCGAGACGCGCGTGACGCGCCTGACGCCCTTGGGCACGCCGGTCGTCGTCCAGATCCCCCTCCTGCCCGGAGAGTCGATCACCTCCTCCGACCTGCGCGCGGCCGACGGCAAGGTGCCGGTCAGCCTGCCGCCGCAGTCGCCGTCGGCGGAGTGGACCTCGGTGCTCCCCGAATCGCGGGAGCTGGCGCTGAGCGCGCCGGCGGGCAAACCGTGGACCGAGGTGTGGCGCGTGGAGCCGGGCCCGCTGTGGCATGTCGCCCCCTCGGGCCTGCCGCCCGTCTTCGCGCAGGACGCCTCCGGTCCGCGGACCTTGGAGTACCGCCCGTGGCCGGGAGAGGCGCTGACCGTGGCGGTCTCGCGGCCGGGCTCGGTCGTGGGCCAGACCTTGACCATCGACCAAAGCGTCCTGCGCCTGACGCCCGGCATCCGCGCCACGGACGCGACGCTCTCCGTGCGCCTGCGCACCAGCCGGGGCGACCGGGAGACCATCGTCCTGCCGGAAGGCGCGGAGCTGTTGGCCGCGCGCGTGGACGGCAGCCAGCAGCCGCTGAGGCTGGAAGGCCGCAAGCTGGCCGTGGCGGTCCCCCCCGGCGCGCACGTGGTGGAAGCGGACTGGCGCCAGCCGGGCGGCGTCGGGCTGTTCCTGCGCGCGCCGGCATTGGACCTGGGCGCGGCCAGCGTCAACTCCCACGTCGAGTTCGCCGTGCCGCCCGGACGCTGGACGCTGCTCCTGGGCGGACGCGGCATGGGTCCGGTGGTGCTGTTCTGGAGCATGCTGGCGGTGTTCGCGCTGGCCGCGCTGGGCCTGGCCAAGACGGGGCTTACGCCGCTGGACTGGCGGCGCTGGCTGCTGCTGGCCGTCGGGCTCAGCCAACTGAGCGTGCCGGGCGCGGCCTTGGTCGCCGGCTGGTTCGTGGCCATGGGCGAGCGCGGACGTCGCGCGCCCCAGGGCAAGCGGGCGTTCAACTTCGTCCAGGTCGCCTTGGCCGCGTACGCGGCGCTGGCCGCGGCCCTGCTGTTCAAGGCCATCGCGCACGGCTTGCTCGGCTCGCCGGACATGCAGATCGCGGGCAACGGCTCGCGCGCCGACCTCCTGCGCTGGTACGTCGACCGCGGCGGCTCCGTCCTGCCGCGGCCGTGGGTGCTCTCGGTCCCGCTGGGCGTCTACCGCGCGGCGATGCTGTTGTGGGCGCTGTGGCTGGCCAATTCCGTGCTGGACTGGGCGCGCTGGGCTTGGTCTCGGTTCGGGACCGGCGGGCTCTGGCGCAAGGACTGACCGCGGCGTGGATAATAAAGCCAAAGCGGGCCCGGCGCGCCAGCCCTTCGCGTACCCTCTGAAGCGGCCGTACGCCGAGCCCGACTGGCGGCGCCTGCCGGGCTACAAGTCCGTCTCCGTCGAGCAATGGGAAAGCGCGCTGTGGCAGCGCCAGCACTCGGTCAAGAGCGTGAAAGAGGCCAAGGACGTCTTCGGCGTCTTCCTGACCGACGACATGGCCGAGGACGTCCTGCGCGACCAGCGGGACATGGCCACCATGTCCCTCCTGATCCCGCCGCAGATGCTCAACTGCATGAACGAGAAGGACCTGCGAAACGATCCGGTCCGCCGCTACATGCTCCCCATGTTCTCCGACCGCCGGTCCGACTGGCCCAACCATCCGCGCGCCGGCCGCGACAGCCTGCACGAATCGGAAATGTGGGCCGTCGAGGGCCTGACCCACCGCTACCCCACCAAGGTCCTGGCCGAGATGATCGCCACCTGCCCGCAATACTGCGGGCACTGCACGCGCATGGACTTGGTCGGCAACTCCGTGCCGCAGGTGCGCAAGCACCAATTCCAGGGCCGTCCGGCGGACCGCTACGAAGCCATGCTGGCGTACCTGAGAAAGACGCCCGGCGTGCGCGACGTGGTCGTCTCCGGCGGCGACGTCGCCAACGTGCCGATCGACCAGCTGGAGGCCTTCGCCATGGCCCTGCTGGACGTCCCCAGCGTCCGCGACATCCGCTTCGCGTCGAAAGGGCTGCAGGGGCTGCCCCAGCACTTCCTGCAGGACTCGGTGCTCTCCGCGCTCGACCGCATCGCCCGGAAGGCCCGCGCGCGCGGCGTGGACGTGGCCGTGCACACCCACGTCAACCACGCCCAGCAGGTGACTCCGCTGGTCGGCAAGGCCGTGCGCAAGATCCTGGAGATGGGCTTTCGCGACGTGCGCAACCAGGGCGTGCTCCTGCGCGGCGTCAACGCCACGCAGAACGACCTCCTGGAGCTGTGCTTCATGCTCCTGGACCACGCGAAGATCATGCCGTACTACTTCTACATGGCCGACATGATCCCGAACTCCGAGCATTGGCGCCTGTCCGTGGCCGAAGGCCTGAAGCTCCAGCACGACATCATGGGCTACCTGCCCGGCTTCGCCACCCCGCGCGTCACCGTGGACGTGCCGTACGTGGGCAAGCGCTGGATCCACCAGCTCGCCGACTACGACCGGGTCAAGGGCGTTTCCTACTGGACGAAGAACTACCGCACCGGCATCGAGGCCGACTCCGAGGACGCGCTCACGCGCCGCTACGAGTATTACGACCCGGTGCACCTCCTGCCGCCCGAGGGCCGGGCCTTCTGGAAGAGCGCGCCCCCGAAAAGCGCCTAGGGCTCGCGGCTTTCGGGCTCAGCGTTCCGACAGGACGAGCGCGACGGCGCCCAGCACCACCGCGTCGTCGCCCAGGCGCGAGCGCGAGACGCGGCAAGGCCCGATCTTGCGAAACAGCGCGTCGGCGGCCAGGCGCTTCTTGACGATCGGCAGGATGAAGTCGCCGCACGCCTCGACCACCCCGCCGCCCAGCACGAACAGCTCCGGATCGAAGCAGTGCC
>CAIQSZ010000045.1 GCA_903874575.1 uncultured Elusimicrobia bacterium | reverse complement strand
GGTGCCTTTTTGACGGTACACGTTGACGCGGAAGCGCGCGACGCCCTCCAGGCTGTAGGCTAGGTCGAGCTCGAGCTCCCTTTCGAAGGATTCCCGCTGCTCCCCGCTCATGAGCTGGGCGGCCATGTCATCGATATCCTTGGCGGACATCTTGCGCAGGTTGGTGGCCAAGATCATCGAGCCGCGGGCGCGCAAAGCGGGAACGGAATCCGCTTTAAAGTGGATGTCCGAGATGTCCTTGGCGACCATCAGCGTCAGCAGGTTCTTGATGTCGATCGACATGAGATGGTGATCACTCCCGCTGGAATTGTAAGCCGATTACCCGCGGGCGTCAATCTCTATTATATTTCGTATTCCGAAGCCCCTTTTTACTCCAAATCCCCCTCGGGCGCTCCGCGGTCCTCGGCGCCCGTCTCCAGCACCGCGTTGCAACGGGTGCAACGGCGCGGCGTGCTGTACGTCCGCACGCAGGCGTCGTCCTCCGGCCACCACTCCTCGAAGAACATCTCCACTTTTTTGTGGCACTTCAGGCAAAACTTCTCCAACCCCGCTCCGCAGCCCGCGCAGAACTTTGGAAGCGGCTGAGCTTCCTGCGTGTGCATGATCGCGGCGCAGGCGCCGCACTGCAGGTCGATGGTAATTCGGTACTTCGCCGGCTTGTCGTTGGCCATAGGCTCCTTACGCTCTCATGCTCCGCGCCCTAATATCCCCCGGCGTCGGACCGTCCCCCGGCGACGATCTCGACGCCGGCGGAGGTCCCCAGGCGCGTCGCGCCCGCCGCGATCATCTCCGCCGCCGTCTTCGCGTCGCGGATTCCGCCGGAAGCCTTCACTCCCATCGACGGGCCCACGGCCGCGCGCATCAGCTGCACGTCCGCGACGGTGGCGCCGCCGCCGCCGAAGCCCGTGGACGTCTTCACGAAATCCGCGCCGGCCTTCGTCGACGCGGCGCAAACGCGCACCTTCTCCTCGTTCGACAGCAAGGCGGTCTCCAAAATGACCTTGAGCACCCGGCCGCGCGTCGCCTCGCGCACCGCTTTGATGTCGTCGTACATCAGGGCGTCGTCGCCGGACTTCAGCGCGCCGATATTGATGACCATGTCGATTTCGTCGGCGCCGTCGGCGACGGCTCCGCACGCCTCGGCGGCCTTGACCGCCGAGGTCGTCGAGCCCAGCGGGAAGCCCACGACGGTGCAGACCTTCACGCCGGAGCCGCCCAGGCGCCGGGCCGCTTGCACGACGTAAGACGGATTGACGCACACCGCCGCGAAGCCGAACCTCTTCGCCTCGTCGCACAGCTTGGATATCTCATCCCGCGTGGCGTCGGGCTTGAGCATGGTATGGTCGATGCGGCGCGCGATGTCAGGAATGCTCACAAGCGGAAGCGCCCCTTGAGGGCGAGGATCATGTCAACCTCCGCTTCATGAGGCCTACTTCTTTCGAGACGGATTGCGTGGGAGGGTGATCGGTCCGGCGGCCCTCCCTGGCGCGATCACGCGGCCTTGAGTTCCCTGAAGCCCATGATGCGCAGGAAAGCGTCTTTCTTGAGACTGGCCCCGCCGACGAGGGCACCGTCCACGTCCGCCTGCGCCATCAGGGAGTCCACGTTCTCGGCCGTGACCGAGCCGCCGTACAGGACGCGCACGCTCGACGCGAAGCCCTCGCCGTGCAGCTTCGCCAGTTGGGCGCGCACGAACAAGTGAGCTTCCTGGGCCTGCGCCGGGGTGGCCGTCTTGCCGGTGCCGATCGCCCACACGGGCTCGTAGGCGACGACGAGCTTGGAAAGATCGGCCGGAGCGAAGCCCTTCAGGCCGCCCGCGATCTGCGTCTCCAGTACGCGCCAGGTCTTCTGAGTCTCGCGCTCCTCCAAAGTCTCGCCGATGCAGACGATCGGGGTCAGGCCCGCCTTCAGCGCGGCGCCCAACTTCTTGTTGACCCATTCATCGGATTCGGAGAACAGCTTGCGGCGCTCGGAGTGGCCGAGGATGGCCATCTGGCAGCCCGCGTCCGTCAGCATGCCGGCCGAGATCTCGCCGGTATACGCGCCGGAGGCTTCCCAGTAAAGATCCTGGGCGCCCAGCTTCACGGGACTGCCGCGCAGAACCTCGGCGACGGCGGCGATGGCGGTGAAAGGCACGCAGACCGCGACTTCGCCCGAGGCGGAGGCCGCCGCGTCCTTGACGGCCCTGGCCAGGTCCACCGACTGGGCCAAGGTCAGATTCATCTTCCAATTTCCGGCGAGAAGGGGACGGCGAAGCGGGCTGCTCATGGGGTGTTCCTCACTTGGTCCGCGCTATTCTACCGCGGTCTCCCCCTCAAGTCAACAGCCACGGACGGACTCGGGGACGCCGATGTCATGGACGGGCCGATCCGGCGGCCCCAGCCGCCGCCCTGGTTTTTAGGACCGGATCTTGGCGTTGTAGTCCGCGATGGCTTTATCCATGCCCACGTCGCGGCCCGCTTTTTCCGAGAGATACCACTTATGCTCGAGGACCTGGCAATAAAGGTCGGCCATGGTCCGGGATTCTTCCGTCCTGGCCTTCAATTTCTTGATGCACGGATAGAAGACCTCGTTGAGCCAGCGGAAGGCCGCCGCGCTCAGCGGAATGCTCCGGTTCTTCTCGGCGCACATGGCCGCGCGCAGAGTGCGGATCTCGTTGAGCATCTGCCGGGACTCGTTGTCGTTGGCCACGATGCCGGTCAGGTTGTGAAGATGGTGCCGGTGATAGCTTTGGTCCGTCACCAAGGTCCGCATCTTCAGCTTGCCGCTTTCCCCGGATTCGACGAGCTGGACCTCGTCGATCGAAAATCCCATCTTATTGAGCGCCTCGATGCGTTCGTGAATCTTGTAATGGTCGCTCTTGGAGATGACGACCTCGCGGTTGATCTCCTTCCACAGCGCGAGGTAGCGGTCCCGAATGATGCCGACGATGTCTTCAGCCGGACGCGGCAGCGTCATGCCGAATTCCGCCGTCATGTCCTTCAGCGCCCCGTAGATGTTCTCCTCCATGATCGACAGGTCCATCTCCCGCTGACCGTCGCTCAGCTTCTCGTGGATCTCCGACGTCTCGACGTCGACGACGTGGGCGCACAACTCCCCGGCGTCGCGCTTGAACAGCACGTTGGACAGGGAGCAGTCGCCCCAGTAGAATCCGGCCAAGTGCAGGCGGACCAGCAGGCAGGCCAAGGCGTCCCACAAGCGCTCCCAATAGCGCTCCATGCCCCGCTGGATGAAAAGCGAGCGATAGGGCAGGGAATACTCCAAGAACAGCGTGATGAGCACGGACACCGGCTCGGTCGACGAAACGTGCCGGATCAGCGCATGTCCCACCGGTTCCACCGTGGGGAGCCTTTTATCGATCAAAGCCCTCAGGTTCTCGTATTCTTTTTCCGCCGCCCTCCTGTCGGGCAGCTCCTTAATGGCATAAATCCTGCCCGCGTACTCCACGAAAAGGACCTCATGGCGGGACGGCCCCCGCTGAACCTCGACGAGGCGCGGACAGCGGGACCGCCATTCTCGCAGAGGCAGGTGCCAAGGCAGGTCGAGGAAATCCGGAAAATCCGGGCGTATGTGGAACTCTTGCGTGTTCATCGATAAGGTTCTTCGGCTATGGAAGAGGACCGGATGATAGCTCTTTGCAACGACATTCCAGCCTGATTTTACCCTTCAGAGCGCCTCAACTTCCACTCTTGCCGGCGTCGCGAGGCGCAACTCACCATCCCGCCAGCGCGCCTCCTTGCCGTCGACCAAAGTCCGCCCGGGCTCGCCCGGCCCCGGCCAAGGAAAAACGAACCCGCCGGGCGGTAGGCCCGCATCCTTGGAAATCTCCAGGACTAAGCGTCTTTCTTCCTTGCGCAGCGAATAGCCGAGACCGCCGTAGGGGGTGCGCAGACCTGCCACGGCGACGCCCTTTCCCTCCATCCAGGCCCGCGGAACGCCGGCGGCCAGGACCAAGGCGCCGTCTTCGTCCCGCTCGTAAGCGAACATGTCCAGGGCGGAACGCACGAAATCGGATTCTACCCAAGCATGGGGCAAGTCTCCCAGGAAGCGAGGCTTGCGGGATTCGCGCGTGATGACCTCGGGCCACTGGTTCCAGGCGAGAGGTCGCCGATCCGCCATGAAGAAATCGAGCAGGCCGGGTATCCGCTCGCGCCAACCGAGACGT
>CAIQSZ010000044.1 GCA_903874575.1 uncultured Elusimicrobia bacterium | reverse complement strand
TGTCGGCCATCCAGGAGAAGCTTCCCGGCGCGCCGAAGGTCAAGCCCGAGCATCTCGGCACGTTGCGCACGCTGAAGTCCATCGCCGACTATTTATCGCAAGGCGCCCCCGTCGCTTCCGAGGCGTCCGCGCCCGCGTCGGCGGCGTCCGCCGCTCCTGTTCTTTCGGTCCTGCTGGCCGTCGTTTCCGAGAAGACGGGCTACCCGGCGGACACCCTCAATGCCGACATGGACCTCGAGGGCGACCTCGGCATCGATTCCATCAAGCGCGTCGAGATCCTGTCGGCCATCCAGGAGAAGCTTCCCGGCGCGCCGAAGGTCAAGCCCGAGCATCTCGGCACGCTGCGCACGCTGAGATCCATAGCGGACTACCTGTCTCAAGGGACGTCCTCTCCCGCCGTCGCGTCCTCGGCGCCCGCGGGGGACGTGCTTGGCGTCCTCGCGGCCGTCGTTTCCGAGAAGACCGGCTACCCGGCGGACACCGTCGATGCCGACATGGACCTCGAAGGCGACCTCGGCATCGATTCGATCAAGCGCGTCGAGATCCTGTCGGCCGTCGCCGAGAAGCTGCCGGACGCGCCGAAGGTGAAGCCCGAGCATTTGGGCTCGTTGCGTACGCTGCGCGCTCTGGCCGAGTATCTGTCCTCGGACGCCGCCTCCGCCCCTGCCGCTGTGCCGGTCGCGGCCGTCTCGCGGGACGCCTCGCCCGCCTCCTCCTTGGAGCCCGGCGTGCTCCAGCGTTTCGTTCCCGAGCTCGTTGCCGTCGGTCCGCGCGACGTATTCGCGCTCGACAAATCCCTGACCGTCGCGATCACGCGCGATTCGGGCCTCGACCAGGCGCTGGCGCGCGAACTGCGCGCAAAGGGGCTGAAGGCCGAGGTCGTGCCGCTTGACGACCCGCGCTCGCTGCCGGCGGAACTGGGCGCGCTCGTGCTGGTCGCGCCGACGCGTCCCGCGGCGAAGGGCTGCCCGTGGACCGCGTCGTCAGAGGCATGGCTGAAAAAAGCGTTCCTGATGACGCAGGCCGCCGGCCGGCTGATGGCCGCGCGCGGCGGACGCGGGATGATCATGTCGGCGACGCGCCTGGACGGAGCCCTCGGCTTCGACGGCCGCGATCAGGACCCGGCGTTCGGCGGCGTGGCGGGCCTCATCAAGACCGCGGCGCTCGAATGGACTCATGCGTCCTGCCGCGCGCTGGACTTGGATCCGGCGCTCTCCTTGGAAGCGGCGGCGAAACTGCTCGTCAAGGAGATGGGCTTCGCCGGTCCCGTCGAGACCGCGTTGAACGAAAGCGGGGTCCGGACCGTCGCTCTCGTCGAGCGGCCCGCGCCCGCCGGCGGCCGCCAGCCGCTCCTGCCCGGGGACGCGGTCATCGTCACCGGCGGCGCGCGCGGCGTGACCGCGGAAGCGGCGTTGGCGCTGGCGCGCGAGTTCAAGCCGCGGCTGGTGCTGGTCGGACGCTCGCCGCTGCCGGCCGACGAACCGGCGCGTCTGGCCGGCGCGCGGACCGAAGCGGACCTGCGCCGCGCCATCGCGGCGGAAGGCGGGGGCCTCGGTCCCAAGGATATCGCCGCCAAGGCCAAGGAACTGCTGGCCGGCCGCGAGATCCGCGAGACGCTCAAGCGCTTGGAAGAGGCCGGCGCGTCCGCGCGCTACCGCGCCGTCGACGTGCGCGACGCGGAGGCCGTGGCCGCTCTGGTCGTCGAGACCCAGGCCGCGTTCGGCCCGATCCGCGGGATCGTCCACGGCGCGGGCGTGTTGGCCGACAAGCTGATCGGCGAGAAGACCTCGGCGCACCTGGACGCGGTGCTGGACACCAAGCTCTCCGGGCTACGCAACCTGCTGGACGCCGTGCGGACGTCCGATCTCCGGTTGCTGGCGCTGTTCTCATCGTCCACCGCGCGCTACGGCCGCGTCGGGCAGTCCGACTACGCCGTCGCCAACGAGGCGTTGAATAAGGCCGCGCAGACGCTGGCGCGGCGCCTGACCGGTTGCCGCGTCGTCGCGCTGGGCTGGGGGCCGTGGGACGGAGGGATGGTGGACGCCTCCCTGAAAAAGATGTTCGCGGCCGAGGGCGTGGGCGTCATCGGTCTGGCCGACGGCGGACGTCACCTTGCCGCCGAGGCGCGCGCCGCGGGCGGATCCGCGGAGACCGTGGTGATCGCCGCGCTTGCGGGCGCGAAGCCGCCCTTGCCCGCGGCCTTCGAGCGCGACCTGTCCTTGGACACGCATCCGTTCCTGGCGGCGCACGTCGTCAACGGCCGCGCGGTCGTGCCGTTGGCCGCTTCGGCCGAGTGGCTGGCGCACGGCGCGCTCCACGCGCATCCCGGCCTGGTCTTCGTCGGTTTCGACGATTTGCGCGTGATCAAGGCTCTGCCCGTCCCGGCCGGAAAGTCCGTGCCCATGACCGTGCGCGCCGGGGCGCTGGAAAAGCGCGACGGCCTGCTGTCGGCGCCGGTGGAACTGCGCGGCGAGGGCGGCGCGCTGTGCGTGTCCGCCCGCGTCCTCCTGTCGGCCAAGCGTCCGTCGGCGCCCGCGCCGGCGCTGACCGTCGCCGGCCCGAAGTACGGCCGAACCCTGGAGGCCGCGTATCGCGAGGTCCTCTTCCACGGCCCCGCCCTGCAAGTCCTTTTGGCCGTGCCGGTGTGCGGTCCGCAGGGCGTCGTCGTGGAGGCCAAGGCGGCGCCCGCGCCTTCGGCGTGGATGAATTCTCCCGTCCGCGACCGCTGGCTGTCCGATCCCGCGGCGCTGGACGCCGCGTTCCAGGCGATGATCCTGTGGACGCGGTCGGAGATGGGCGCTCCCTGTCTGCCCGGTTTCGCCGCGCGCTACCGCCAGTTCGCCGATTTCCCGGAGACCGGCGTGCGCGTGGTCGTCGAGGCGGAGAGGCGCGGCGACGGCCTGGCCGTCGCCGACATCGAGTTTCTCGACGAGCGCGGGGCGCTCGTCGCGCGGATGGACGGGTTCGAGGCGGCGGTGCTGCCGTCCCTCTCGGACGCGTTCCGCCGCAACGACGCGCGGGCCGCGGCGTAAATCGTTTCCAAGAAGTGAATACGAGACCCGAGCCGATCGCGATCGTAGGGGCGGGGGGAATTTTCCCCGATGCCCCGACGCCGGATCGGTTTTGGGAAAACCTGACCGCGCGCCGCTGCGCGTCCAAGGAAGTTCCGGCCGGACGGTGGCCTCTCGACCCGCGCGAGGCGTTCGACGCGTCGCGCGCCGTCGCCGACAAGCTGTATTCGCTGAAGGCCTGCTTCGTCGAGGGCTTCTCGTTCGACCCGTCGGGACTGGCGTTGGACCGCGCGTGGGCGCAGTCCCTGGATCCGGCGTTCCACTTCGCGCTCCACGCCGCGCGGCAGGCGTTGTCGGAGGCGAAACTGGCCGCGGGCGACCGAGAGCGCGCCGGCGTGATCATCGGCCAGCTGGTCCTGCCCACCGACGCGGCGTCGGCGTACGCGCGCGAACTTCTGCGTCCCGGCTTCGAGCGCGAAGCCCTCGGCCTGGCGCCGGCGCGCGTCGACGCTCGCGTGAACCCGGCCAACCGCTTCGTCGCGGGCCTGCCCGGCGGCGTGCTGGCCAAGGCGTTCGGCTTGGGAGGCGGCGCGTGGACCTTGGACGCGGCGTGCGCGTCCTCGCTGTACGCCTTTAAATTCGCGATGGAGGAATTGCGCGCGGGCCGCGCCGACGCCATGATCGCGGGCGGCGTTTCGCGCCCCGAGAGCCTGTACACGCAGATGGGTTTTTCGCAGCTGCGCGCGCTGTCGCCGTCCGGCGCGCCGTCCCCGTTCGACGCGGCCGCCGACGGGCTGGTGGTCGGCGAAGGCTGCGGCATGTTCGTGCTCAAGCGCTTGACCGACGCCGCGCGCGACGGCGACCGCATCCGCGGCGTGCTGGCGGGCGGGGGGCTCTCGAACGACGTGGGCGGCTCCTTGCTGGCGCCGAACTCCATCGGCCAGTTGCGCGCGATGCGGGCCGCCTACAAGGAATCGGCGCTCAATCCCTCTCAAATCGATTTCATCGAGTGCCACGCGACGGGCACGCCGACCGGAGACCCCGTCGAGGTCGCCAGCCTGAAAACGCTGTGGGGCGAGCGCGGCTGGACGCCGGGGCAGTGCGCGCTCGGCTCGGTGAAGTCGAACATCGGCCACCTCCTGACCGCCGCCGGCTCCGCGGGCCTTATGAAAGTGCTCCTGCAGTTCGAGAAAGGCGTCATCGCGCCCAACGCGA
>CAIQSZ010000043.1 GCA_903874575.1 uncultured Elusimicrobia bacterium | reverse complement strand
TGCTGCCCGAACAGGAGGCCCTGCTCAACGACCCCGCGTTCCGCGCGAAGCTGGCCGACGCGCTGACCGCGGGCCTGCGGGAGTTCCTCCTCGAAGCCGGCGACCTCAAGCGCTGACGCCGGCGTCAGTCGGCGTCGAGGCCGCGCTGGGGGCAGTCGCGCCGCAGGGCGCACGCAGCGCACGCCGGATTGAGCGCCTTGCACACGCGGCGCCCGTGCAGGATCATCGCGTGGGAAAAGAAGATCCAACGGCCCCGGGGCAAGCGCTCCATCAGGTCGCGCTCTACCTTTACGGGGTCGGACTCGTCGGTGAGCCCCATGCGGTAGGCCAGGCGCTTGACGTGGGTGTCCACGACCACGCCCTCGGCCCGGCCGAAGGCGTCGCCCAGGACGACGTTGGCGGTCTTGCGCGCGACGCCGCGCAAAGTCAAGAGCTTCTCCATTTCGCCGGGGACCCGGCCGCCGAACTGGTCGCGCAGGGCCCGCGCGGTCTCGACGATCGCCTTCGCCTTCATCCTGAAGAAGCCGCACGAACGGATGACGAGCTCCAGTTCCGCGGGATCGGCGGACGCGTAGTCGTCGACGGTCTTATATCGCCGGAACAGCGTCTTGGTGACGGAGTTGACGCGCACGTCGGTGCACTGAGCCGACAGGATGGTCGCGAAAAGAAGCTCGTGCGCGTTCGCGTGGCCCAGCTCGCACTTCGCGCCGGGATAAAGCGTCTCCAGGCCCTCGACGATCTTCCGGGCGCGCGCGATCATGAGGCCGCTATCTCTTCTCGATCGGATAGTAGTAGACGCCCAAGTTCACCGGATTGTCGACGAAGCCCTTCACCCATGCGCGCATCGCGTACACGCCGGCGGGATGGACGGTGAAGACGGCGGGGCAGTCCTCGTAGCCCCGGGCCAGGATTTTCCGGTACTGCGCGGCCCGGCTGGCGGACGACGTCTGCGCGACGGCCTGCTCGATCATCCGGTCCAGCTCGGGATCGGCGAAGCCCTGGGCCGACGGATAGCGGCCCCGGCTGTGGTAGAACGCGTAGACGAAGTTGTGCGCGTCGGGATAGTCCGCGATCCAGCCGCGCGCGAACAGCGGCATCAGCCGGCGCTGGCCCTTGTCGACGAAATTCGCCCAGTCCACGCCGCGCAAGTCCACGCGGAACTTCGGATTGAGCGTCTCGACGCCTTTCTTGAGGATCTGCGCCGCCGCCTCGCGCACCTCGCCGCCGGTGTTGTAGGTCAGCGTGAACTTGAAGCCCCTTTCCCACGCCTTCCCGCCCCAGGCCTTGCGCAGGAACGCCTCGGCTTTCTTGAGATCGTAGTCGTAGCGCGGCTGTCCCGCGTCGTAGCCCGGCACCCACGGCGGGATCGGCCCGAGGGCGCGCGCGGCCGTGCCCTTGAAGGTGTCGCGGCGCAGGGCCTCGCCGTCGAACGCGTGCGCGAAGCCCTTGCGCACGTCGGCGTCGGCGAAGAAGTCGGGCGGGATGCCGTCGCCGTCGAGCTTGCCGGAGCCGACGTCGGGGTTGGCGACGGGGTTGATCTTCACCGTGAAGAACAGCACGGGATCGGTCTGCAGGCGCGCAAGCTTGTCGGCCAGGACCACGCCAGGCAGGCCGCCCAGCTGGGCCGCGTACGGCCGCGGGGTCTCGATGAGGTCCGCGTCTCCGGCCTGGAGCATGAGCCTGCGGGTGTTGAGCTCCGGCACCGTCTTGACCAGCACGCGCTTGAGCTTGGCCGGCCCGCGCCAGTAGCCGTCGTGGCGCTCCAGCAAGGTGTAGCGCGCGGCGCGGTCCCAGCGCGCCAGCTTGAACGGCCCGGCGCCGTTCATGTGGTCGAACAGGTACGACTTTTCCTTCGGCGGGTCGTTGAAGCGCTTCCAGGCCGCCGCGCTCCCGTCCCAGTCGCCGTGCGCCGCGCACCACGCCTTGGGCAGGACGTACGACCAGCGCGCCATCACCGACAGGAACGGCCCGAACGGCCGCGGCAACTCGACGACGACGTCGCCGCCCTCCACGCGCACGCGCTTCTCCAGCGCCCCGAAGTCCAGCGTCGCCGCGCCCGAGGAGTCCCGCGTCGACGGCGCGCCCGAAATCGGCTCCAGCAGCAGCGCCGCGGGGCCGCCCGATGGGTCCTCGATCATGAAGCGCAGCAGCGAGTAGCGCACGTCCTCGGCCGTCACCTCGGAGCCGTCGTGGAACTTCACGCCCTTGCGGATCGGGAAGCGGTAGACGCGGCCGTCGGCGGAGACCAGCCCGTTTTTGCGCGTCGGGACCTTCGTCGCGATGCGCGGCTCGAACTCCGACAGCGACGCGCCCTTGAAGCCGATCACCGTCTCGTACACGTTCTGGATGATCGACTGGCTGGAGCCTTCGTACGGCACCGCCGGGTCCAGGCTGGACACGTCTTGAATCTCGGCCAGCGTGAAGGTATCGGGGTTGCGCACCGGCTCGGCGGCCGAGACGAACGCCCAGAGAATCAATGGAGAGAGGATCATTTTTTCAATGATACCGCATACCGAGCGGCCGCGCACGGACGAAGACGGCCTCGCGCGGAGATCGGACATCCACGTTTGTTATATTCGTATGCAATGTTTCACGCATGGACCCATCGGGCAGTCGTAAAGAAGGCCGGCCCGGCCTTCGCGTTGGCCCTCGCGCTCGCCTTCGGCGCCCGGGCCGCGCGCGCCGACGAGCCGGTCAAGAGCCGGCTGGACGCCGTGCGCTCGCGCGGGATTCTCCGCGTCGGCACGACGGGCGACTATCGCCCTTTCTCGTTTCTCAAGCCCGGCGCCGGGGAGTTCGAGGGGATCGACATCGAGATGGCGCGCGCCCTCGCCCGGTCGCTCGGCGTTCGAATCGTCTTCGTGCGGACCTCGTGGCCCGACTTGATGGCCGACGTCCAGGCGGACAAGTTCGACCTCGCCGTGGGCGGGATTTCGATCAATCCCGAGCGCCGGAAAGCGGCGTTCTTCAGCATCCCCTATCTCGAGGACGGCAAGGCCGCCGTCGCGCGCTGCGCGGATCGGGCGAAATACCAATCGCTTCAGGACATCGACCGGCCCGGGGTCAGGGTCGCGACCAATCCCGGAGGAACGAACGAAAAGTTTGATCGGGCGACGCTGAAGCGCGCGACCATCCTGGTCCATCCCGACAACCGGACGATCTGGCGGCAGCTCTTGGACGGCGGCGCCGACGTCATGATCACGGACGCGAGCGAGGCCCGCTTCTGGGAGAAGGAGCACGCAGGCCTCTGCGCGATCCATCCCGAGCGGACGTTCGATTCCTCCGCGAAGGCGTATCTCCTGCCGCGCGATCCCGCTTGGAAGGCGTACGTCGATGCGTGGCTGCGCGGCCAAATCGAGAGCAAGTCGTTCCAGGAGATCGCCGACCGCTGGGGCCTGCGGTAGCCGGAGTTGACCGCGATCAACATGTCCGGCGCGAAGGCGTGATAAAATGAGGCCAGCCGCGCCGCCCGATCCCCAAGGAGAGAACCCCCGGATGCAAGCCACCGAAGCTCCCGCCGCCGAGAAACGCCGTTGCGACTGCCGCGCGCTGGAGTTCTTGAACTCCTCGATCGGCAAGAAGGTGACGGTCGCGCTGGCGGGCCTCCTGCTCTGCGGCTTCCTGATCACCCACCTGGTCGGCAACCTGTTCCTGTTCGTCGGCGGCGCGGCCTTCAACCGCTACGCCGAGATGCTGGAGAGCAATCCGCTGATCCCGCTGGCCGAGGGCGGGCTCGTCGCCCTGTTCCTGCTGCACATCGCGCTGTCGGTGCGCG
>CAIQSZ010000042.1 GCA_903874575.1 uncultured Elusimicrobia bacterium | reverse complement strand
CCATCTGATCCGTCTTGGAATTGTAGGACTTGACCGGATTGACGCGCGCCCGCATGCGTCCGACGTCGGCGTACAGTTCCTGGATCGAGCGGATGGTATCCTCGAATTTTTGCTGGCTGAAGATCTTTCCTTTGGTGTATTCGATCGTCTTGGCCACTTCCGACGACCTGAAGACCACATAGCCGCTGAAAGAGGTCTCGCCGAAGCGATAAGGACGGCCTTCGAGCACGCCGATCGAAATCGAGATGCGCGTCTTGTCCGGGCTCAGGGTCACGACGGGGCTGCTCAGGCGCACATCCAGGTAGCCGTTGTTCCTGTATTCCGTCTCGATCTTCTTAAGATCGTCCGGCAGATCCTTCTCGAAGTAAACTTTCTTGCGCCTATTTTTCATCAGGCCGAGCAGTTTCTTCGCTTTGAAGGTCTTCACGCCGAAAATCTCGACGAGATCGATCTGAGATTTCACGCCTTCCGCGACGCGAAAAATCACCGTCGCCTTTGACGTCGCGGTGTCGATCCGCACGTCGAGCGTTATTTCGGCGTCGAGGAATCCTTTGTCGTGGTATTTGTCGGTCAACTTCTTAAGGTCGTCTTCTAGTTTGAATCGGTCGTACGGATCGGAGATTTTGGCGCTGATGTCGTCGGTGAGCGAACCCTTGGACAAAGACAGCTTCTTATTGGGGAGGCGGTTCTCGAAGTCGATCTTTCTGATGACGGGCTTTTCCTTGATGATGAAATCCAGGATGACTTGGCGGTCGGTGCCGGCGACTTTGCGGAAGTTATCCGGGACCGCCTTATCCATGACCGTTAATTCGGCTCCCACGCGTTCAAATTGGCCCAAGCCCAGCAGCGATTGGATGTCGCGGTCGAGGTCCGGCCGATCATAGAGGTCTCCCTTGCGGGCCTTGATCTGGCCGCGCAGCGTCGACAGTTTGACGTTCTTCAGGCCTTCGGCCCTGATTTCCCCGATGACCCAGGGGCGCGGGACAATCCCGGGTGTGGACGCGGGGGGGGCGCTCGAAACGGGCGCGGCGAACGGCGCGGTTGAAAAGCCCGGCAGGGATGTCGATGATGAAGTCCCCGTCGAAACGAAAGGCTCCCCCGCGAAGGAGGGGGACGAAGCCGCAACGGAAAGCGACGCCGCAACGAGGGCGCGCATGATGAGCCTATTCACCAGAAACGGCAGTATATCAAATAGACCGTTTCGTGGGAGCGAACCTCTCTTCTAGTCTAGCGGCTGCTATTCCTTAATAATAAAGGCAGAATCAACGGGATGTCTTTGTGAGAGCCCTCTTCCTAGAGGCCGGCTTTGGGGCCGTCGCCGGAGAGGCCGCGCCCTTCTCGGTGTCGTAGTAATCCAGGCCCGAATGGTCGATGACTTCCTCGCCCATCAGTAGTCGGAGGGTGTTCTTCAACTTCAGGTGCTGGATGAATAAATCGTGCTCGGGCTTGAGGTCCTCGCGGCACTGCGGGCTCTTGAAGTAAAACGACAGCCACTCCTGGATGCCCTTGAGGCCGGCGCGCTTGGCCAGATCCAGGAAGAGCACCAGGTCGAGAACGATCGGAGCGGCCAGGATCGAATCGCGGCATAGGAAGTTGATCTTGATCTGCATCGGCATGTCCATCCAGCCGCGGATGTCGATGTTGTCCCAGCCCTCCTTCGCGTCGCCGCGCGGAGGGTAGTAGTCGATGCGGACCTTGTGGTGGAACTTGCCGTACAGGTCGGGATAAAGTTCCGGCTCCAGGATCGTGTCCAGTACGGACATCTTGCTTTTCTCCTTCGTCTTGAACGAGCCGGGGTCGTCGAGCACCTCTCCGTCGCGGTTGCCGAGAATGTTCGTGGAGTACCAGCCGGTGAGCGCCAGCATGCGCGCCTTGAGCATCGGGGCGATCGTCGTCTTCATCAGCGTTTGGCCGGTCTTGAAGTCCTTGCCGCAGATCGGAGCCTGCGTTCGTTCGGCCAGTTCGACGAGGGCGGGGATATCGCCTGAAAGGTTCGGCGCCCCGTTTCCATAGGCTATGCCCAGCTTGACGGCCGCGTACGCGTAAATCATGGACGGCGGGATGGCGGGGTCGCTGTTTTCAAGGCCCTGCTCGAACGCTTCCAGGTCGTCGTGGCAGGGCGCGTGCTCGGGGAGAACCTCCGTGGAGCCGCACCAGAGCATGACGACCCGGTCGCAACCGTGCTTCTTCTTGAACCCTTCGATATCAGCCATTACCTGCCGGGCCAGATCCATCTTGGTCTTGCCCTTCTTCGGCTGCACGGCCTTGATGTTCT
>CAIQSZ010000041.1 GCA_903874575.1 uncultured Elusimicrobia bacterium | reverse complement strand
CGCGCGGGCGCGCCGTCGGACGCGGCCCTCGGGGTCGATTCCGGGTCGACCCGCTTCCGCGACGGGAGCGAGGCGTCGAAAGTCGGGCGCGACGCCGCGGTCTGCCTCTGCTTTCCGGGGGACCCGCGGCCGCCGTGCTTGGCTCAGACCCGGAAAAATGGTAGCGTGGAGACATGACGACTTCGACGCTCCCTCGTCGTACGGCGCTGTTCGAGTCGCACCAACGGCTCGGCGGCCGCATCGTGGACTTCCACGGCTGGGAGCTGCCGGTCCAGTACGAATCCATCATAAAGGAACACGACGCGGTCCGCGATCGCTGCGGGCTGTTCGACGTGTCCCATATGGGCCAGATCTTCGCGACCGGTCCCGGCGCCCTGGAGTTCCTCCAAAAGGTCAACGCCAACGACATCGCGCGGATCAATCCGGGCCGGTCGGCCTACTCGCACCTTCCCAACGAGCGCGGCGGGGTCGTCGACGACGTCATCGTTTCGTGCCTGGCCAAGGGCCGCTACCTCGTCGTCGTCAACGCGGCCACGTCCGACAAGGATTTCGCCTGGTTTCTCAAGCAGGCCAAGGGCTTCGACGTCGCCCTCGACAACAAGTCCGACGATTACGGCATGATCTCGGTGCAGGGCCCCAAGGCCGCCCCGCTCATCGAGTTGATGGCGCCCGCGGCGGCGCGGCTGCCGCGCATGGGCGCCCTGGAACTCGAACTGTACGGGACGCCGTGCGTCGTCACGCGCACCGGCTACACCGGCGAGGACGGCGTCGAGTTCATCGTCCCGAACCATATCGTCGTCCGCCTTTGGGAAGACCTGATCGCGCAGGGCCAGTCCTTCGGGGTGGCGCCGTGCGGCCTGGGCGCGCGCGACGTCCTGCGCCTGGAGGCCGGCTACCTGCTGTACGGGCAAGACATCGACGAGTCGCACACGACCTACGAGGCCGGCTGCGGCTGGCTGGTGAAGCTCGACAAGGGCGAGTTCATCGGCCGGTCCGCCCTGGCCGCGCAAAAAAAGGACGGCGTGAAGCGCAGGCTCGCCGGCGTCAAGCTCCTGGAGCGCGGCGTGCCGCGGCACGGCGCCCCGGTCCTGCTCGACGGCCGCCAAGCCGGCGTCCTGTGTTCGGCCACCTACTCGCCGTCCCTGCAGGCCGGCATCGGCGTCGGCTACCTCGACCGCCCCGATCCGGTCCCGGGGACCAAGTGCGCGGTGTCCCTGCGCGGCCGGGAGGTTCCCGCCGAAGTCGTCGAAGTCCCGTTCTACCGGTCGCCCCATCTCAAGAAGGGAGCCTAACTCATGTTCGACGCCAAGACGCTCAAGTACCAGCAGTCGCACGAGTGGTGCGCCGCCGACGGCACCGTCGGGATCTCCGACCACGCGCAGAAGGAGATCACCGACGTGGTCTTCGTCGAGCCGCCCAAGGTCGGGCGCAAGGTCAAGCGGGGCGAGGCGTGCGCCGTCGTCGAGTCGGTGAAGGCCGCCTTCGACATCTACGCCCCCGTCTCCGGCGAGATCGTCGCCGCCAACGCCGAGGCGGCCAAAGCCCCCGAGATCGTCAATCGCGAGCCTTACGGCAAGGGCTGGCTGTTCAAGATCAAGGCGTCGGCCCCGGACGAGATGTCCGCGCTGATGGACAGCGCGGCGTACGAGAAGTTCCTCGCTTCCGAGGCCGCGCATGGAAGCCACTGAGGAACGAGCCGTCTCCTCCATCCCCGCCGACGACGATTTTTCCCGCCGCCACATCGGGTCCGGCGCCGCCGACCGGGCCGCGATGCTGGCCTCGCTCGGCTACGGCAGCCTGGACGCGCTGGCCGACGCCGTCGTCCCGCCCGGCATCCGCCTCAAGAGGCCCCTCGCCCTGCCCGCCGCCGTATCGGAGGCCGAGGCCTTGGCCGAACTCAGAAAGATCGCCTCGAAGAACGCCGTCTGGCGCTCATATCTCGGCCAGGGCTACCACGGCACGGCGACGCCGTCGGTCATCCTGCGCGAGATCCTGGAGAACGCCGGCTGGTACACGGCGTACACGCCTTACCAGCCCGAGATCTCCCAGGGCCGCCTCGAGGCGCTTCTCAATTTCCAAACGTTGATCGCGGACCTGACCGGACTGCCCGTGGCCAACGCGTCCCTGCTCGACGAAGGCACGGCCGCGGCCGAGGCCATGGCCCTCTGCCTGCGCGCGTGCGAGGAGCCGGCGGGCCGGGCGTTTTTCGTCGGCGCGGACTGCCACCCGCAGACCATCGAGGTCGTGAGGACCCGGGCCCGGCCGCTGGGCGTCGAGGTCGTCGTGGGGGAGACGCCGGCCGCGGGACTCAAGCTCCTCGGCGCCTTGGTCCAGTATCCCGACACGTTCGGCCGGGTGCGCGATTGGTCCGAGTTCGCGCGGGGCGTCCACGCCGCGGGCGGGCAGTTCGTCGTCGCGGCCGACCCCCTCGCGCTGACCTTGTTCAAGGCTCCCGCCGAGTTCGGCGCCGATATCGTCGTCGGCTCCACTCAGCGCTTCGGCGTCCCGATGGGCTTCGGCGGCCCGCACGCCGCCTACCTGGCGGTGAAGGCCGAGTTTCAGCGCCGCATCCCGGGCCGCATCATCGGCGTGTCGAAGGACTCCCACGGCCGGCCCGCCCTGCGCCTGGCGCTGCAGACGCGCGAGCAGCACATCCGCCGCGAGAAGGCGACCAGCAACATCTGCACCGCGCAGGTCCTGCTCGCCGTCGTCGCCGGCATGTACGCGGTCTATCACGGGCCGGAAGGCCTGACCCGCATCGCGTCGCGCGTGCGCGCCTTGACGCTGCGTCTTCGCGCCGGCTTGAAAGAGCTCGGCTTCGAGACGGGCTCCGAGGCCGTCTTCGACACCGTCGCGGCGAGATCGTCGGAGCCCAGAATCGCGGCCGTCCTGTCGGCGGCGAAGGCGCGCAGGATGAATCTCCGCGTGGTGGACAAGAACACCGTCGCCGCGTCGTTGGACGAAACGACGACCGAGGCCGACCTCGAGGACCTGCTCTCCGTTTTCGGCGGGGCGAGTCCTTCCCGGGACGGCGTCGACGCCGGGATACCGCCCGCGCTGAAGCGTTCCTCGAAGTTCCTGACGCATCCCGTCTTCCACGAGCACCGCTCCGAGACCGAGATGCTGCGCTACCTGCGCGCGCTGGAGGGCAAGGACCTGTCGCTGACGCACTCCATGATCGCGCTGGGTTCGTGCACGATGAAGCTCAACGCGGCCTCCGAGATGCGCCCCGTCACCTGGCCCGAGTTCGGCGGGCTGCATCCGTTCGTCCCCGCGGAGCAGTCGCAGGGCTACCGCGAGATGACGACGCAGCTGGAATCGTGGCTGGCCGAGATCACGGGCTTTGCCGCCGTCAGCCTCCAGCCGAACGCGGGCTCGCAGGGGGAATACGCGGGCCTGCTCGCCATCCGCGGCGCGCTGGACGCGCGCGGCCAGTCCCGCCGGAGGGTCTGCCTGATTCCCGTCTCCGCGCACGGCACCAACCCGGCGTCGGCGGCCATGGCCGGCTTCGAGATCGTCCCCGTCTCCTGCCGCGAGGACGGGGATATCGATCTGGACGACCTCAAGGCGAAGGCCGCGGCGCACGCGCCGGACTTGGGCGCGCTGATGGTCACCTACCCGTCCACGCATGGCGTGTTCGAGGAAGGCATCAAGGAGATCTGCGGGATCGTCCACGCCCACGGCGGCTTCGTCTACATGGACGGCGCGAACATGAACGCCCAGGTCGGCCTGTGCCGCCCCGGCGACATCGGCGCGGACGTCTGCCATCTGAATCTTCATAAGACCTTCTGCGTGCCCCACGGCGGCGGCGGTCCCGGCGCGGGGCCGATCGGCGTCTCGCGCGAACTGGCGCCGTTTCTGCCCGGAGACCGGTCCGGCCCGGTCTCGGCGGCGCCCTGGGGCTCGGCGTCCATCCTGCCGATCTCGTGGATGTACGTCCGCATGATGGGCCCCGACGGCCTGAAGCGCGCGACGCAGAACGCCGTCCTCAACGCGAACTACGTCGCCAAGCGCCTGGAGCCCCACTACCCGGTCCTCTTCAAGGGCCGCGGCGGCCTGGTCGCGCACGAGTGCATCGTCGATCCGCGCGCGCTGAAGGCCGAGGCCGACGTCGCCGTCGACGACATCGCCAAGCGCCTCATGGATTACGGCTTTCACGCGCCGACGGTCTCCTTCCCGGTCGCGGCGACGCTGATGATCGAGCCGACCGAGTCCGAGTCGAAGGCCGAATTGGACCGTTTCTGCGACGCGCTGATCGCCATCCGCGGGGAAGCGCGCCGCGTCGAGAAGGGCGAATGGCCCAAGAACGACAATCCGCTCAAGAACGCGCCGCACACCGCGGAGTCCGTCGTCTGCGGCGATTGGACGCGGCCGTACTCGCGCGAGACCGCGGCCTATCCCGCGGCGTGGCTGAGGACGCGCAAGTTCTGGCCGTCCGTGGGCCGCGTCGACGGCGCCTACGGCGACCGCAACTTCGCCTGCTCGTGCTCAGCGCTGAGTTAGCTCTTCCCGTCCTGGACGCCGCGGGGCATATGGCCCTGGACGAGGCCGCGCTCCTGTCGGCCCCGGCGGGCGCCCTGTCGCTGCGCTTCTATCGCTGGGCCGGCCCGGCCTGCACC
This sequence comes from uncultured Elusimicrobia bacterium, assembly GCA_903874575.1. Taxonomy (GTDB): domain Bacteria; phylum Elusimicrobiota; class Elusimicrobia; order UBA1565; family UBA9628; genus GWA2-66-18. The sequence goes on along the minus strand of CAIQSZ010000041.1, from coordinate 234 downwards.
TTCGGCTACTCCCAGCCGTGGCGGGCGGCCCGCGCCGCCTGCGACGCGCGCGGCTGGAAGGACGTGGTCCCGGTGCGCCGCGCCACCGGCGGGGGCATCGTGTTCCACGACGGAGACGTCACCTTCTCGCTGGTGTTTGCGTGGGACCGCGTTCGGGCGCCGGTCGCGATCTACGGGGGCATCCACCGCGGCGTCCAGGCCGCGCTGCGGGCGGCGGGCGCGGCGGCGTCCGTG
>CAIQSZ010000040.1 GCA_903874575.1 uncultured Elusimicrobia bacterium | reverse complement strand
GCAAGCGCAGAAAGAAGGCCGAGGTCCGATCTGGCCGCAAGAGGCCCCCGTTCAATTGGCCGCTGCTCCCTGACCGCCAGCGCGTAATTCTAAAACTCTCGGGCAAAATCCGACGATCTCGTTCAAACTTTCTTATACCTCGTGCTCCTGCCGAGCCCACGGCGCTCAACTTTTTTAAGCTTGAGCAGTTTGTTAATCGCCTGATTCACAGTGGGGCGGGCAACACCCGCCTTCCTCGCAATCTCACCGGGGGTCGCCTCTTCCACCGTCTGCAAGTATCGCCATATGGCAAGCTGCTTGAGGGACAAAAGCTGCTCGATATTTTCTTTCGAGAGAAGTTCAATGGCCATCCTTGACTGCTTGAGGAATATGGTCAAAAAGAAATCCAGCCACGGCGTGATATCTTCGCCGCCGGTTTTTATGGTCTTTTGACTTTTGCGCAGGGCAAGATAGTATTCCGGTTTGCTGTCCTCTATCAACTTCTCATGAGAGACATACGGCATGTACAAATAGCCTGCCTTGAGTAAAAGCAGATTGGCGAGAATCCGAGAAATCCGGCCATTGCCGTCTTCAAACGGGTGAATATTCAGAAACTCCACCAAAAAGTTGCCGATGACAAGAAGTGGAGGATATTTATGCTCGGCCAAAGCCTCCGCGGTCCACTCCGTCAGTTCCTGCATCTCTTTGGGGGTCAGGTAGGCGGGTACGGTTTCAAAGAGCGTGGCTATCGGACTGCCGGTTGAATCGACCATCTTGACTGCATTTTCCTTTTTCTTGTACTCGCCGCGATGGCGCTCGTCCTTTTCGGCATACTTCAGGAGCTCTTTGTGGAAATGCTTGATGGTGTTTTCGCTGAAGCTGATTCGTTTCCATGAATCGAATATATTTTCCAACAACTCGTAATAGCCTTGTACTTCTTGCTTGTCGCGGCCGGAGAATTTCTGAACGGAAAGGCCGCGCATCAATCTTTCCACATCCTCATCAGATAACTTGGAACCCTCGATTCGAGTCGAGGCGCCGGTTGAGGTGATTAGAACGGATCTTTTTAGACGGCCCAAGACTTGCGGAGTTAATTGGGCGCCGGCGATCCACTGGCCCTTCAATTCGTCAATTTGCGAAAACTTCCCCCAAATGTCGGGCGGGAGATGCTCGAATCTACGTTCGAAACGCTCATGTTTCACCATATATTTCAACTATATAAGATTATATTCGATTAGGATTTCCCTCCGGCTCAATATTTCGAGGGACATGGCCGCGACGCTGTTTCCGGAGCTTGCCTGATTTCGTAGGTATCCGCGTCGGCCAGACGATGCCTGAGTCTCTTCCCGGTGCCGGGGCCAAAAAATATAAGATCGCTTTGCACTCGTGAGCGATACCAACCTTTCCTCCTTCATCTGGTCCGTCGCCGATCTCCTGCGGGGCGACTATAGGCAGTCCGAGTACGGCAAGGTCATCCTCCCGTTCACCGTCCTGCGGCGTCTGGACTGCGTCCTGGAGTCCACCAAGCCCGCCGTGCTGGCGGAACTGGCCAAGCGCCAATAAATTCCAGACCGGCTTCGACCAGCCCTTGCTCTGCGGGATGTACGTGGACAAGCGGCTGGCCGGCATCCAGGCCGTGCAGACGCTGTCGCGCATCAATCGCTCCCACCCCGGCAAGGACACGACCTACGTGCTGGATTTCGTCAACGACGCCGCGGAAGTCCTGGCCGCCTTCAAGGCCTACTACGCGACGGTGGAGCTTTCGGCGCCCACCGACCCGAACCTGGTCTTCAACCTCCGGGCCAAGCTGGACGCCGCCGGCCACTACGACGACTTCGAGGTGGAGCGCGTCGTCGCGGTGCAGCTGAACCCGGGGGCCAAGCAGAGCGAGCTGGTCAAGGCGTTGGAGCCGGTGCAGGACCGCGTGATGAAGCGCTACAAGGCCGCCCAGCAAGCGCTGACGCTTGCCAAGGACGGGGCGGACGAAAAGGCGGCCGAGGCCGCCCGGAGCATGATGGACGCCTTGATCTTGTTCAAGACCGACATGGGCGCGTTCCTGCGGCTTTACACCTTCCTCTCCCAAATCTTCGACTACGGAAACACCGCCGTCGAGAAGCGCTTCATTTTCTACAAGTGCCTCCTGCCCCTCCTTGAGTTCGGCCGCGAGCGCGAGGGCATCGACCTTTCGAAGGTCGTTCTCACGCATCACCATCTCAAGAGCCTGGGGGCGCGCCCCATGCCGCTGGGCGAAGGCGCGGCGCCCAAGCTTGATCCCATCACCGGAGCCGGCAGCGGCGCGCTCCAGGTCAAGGAGAAAGCGTACCTGGACGAGATCATCGCCAAGGTCAACGACCTCTTCGAGGGCGACCTGAGCGATCAAGACAAGCTGGTCTACGTGAACAACGTCATCAAGGGCAAACTGCTGGAGTCGCGAACGCTCCGGCAGCAGGCGGCCAACAACACCAAGGAGCAGTTCGCCAATTCGCCCGACCTGAAGACCGAACTGATGAACGCCATCATCGGGGCGCTCGACGCGCACACCCTCATGAGCACGCAGGCCTTGAATTCCGCGGCGGTGCAGCGCGGCATCAAGGACATCCTGCTCGACTACGCCCATCTCTACGAGGCCCTCCGCGCTCATGGCGAAGGGACGCCCGACTTCGTAGAATAAGCGCGTGACGAAAGCTTTCTCCGTCGTCCGCTTCGACCTGGGCCTGACCGGCCTGGACGGCGCGTCGTGCCTGGAGCGGCTCTTGAGGCCGGGGCTGCGCGGATTTCTGATCGAGAAGAATGAGGATGGGCGCCGGCGCGCGTGGCTGGGCGCGGTCCCCTTCGAAATGCTGACCGTCGAGCGCGGCAAGGCGTACTCCGAGGCGCGCGGCCGCAAGCGTCTCTTGAAGGGCAATCCCTTCGCGGCTCTGGGCCGGCGCATCGCGCAGTTCCGCGCGCGCGGCGGGGAGGCGTTCGACTGCGGCGCCGTCGGCCTGCTCGGCTACGAGATGGTGCGCCACCTGGAGCGCGTGCCGGTGCGGCCGGAGCGCTACGAGGCGGTCGTGATGCTGTTTTCCGAGGTCGTGGTCGTCGAGGACGGCCGGGCGTCCCTGCGCGTGCTGGTCGAAGGCTCCAAGGACCGCCGCCGCGCGAGGACGCGGGCGGCGGAACTGCGCGAGCTGCTGCGCTGGGCGCGGCCGGTGCCCGCCGAGCCGGCGCGCGGCAAGGTGTTGGAGGCGCGCGGTCGGCGCGGGCGCGCGGCGTACATGCGCGGCGTGCGGCGCATCCAGGAGCACATCCGCGCGGGCGACATCTTCCAGGGCGTGCTCTCCGACGACTTCGAGGCGCATCTGGCCGCGGGGCCCATCGCGGCCTACCGCGCCATCCGCGCGGCCAATCCGACGCCCTACCTGTTCCTGCTGATGGGCGGCGAGGACGCGGTGCTGGGCGCCTCGCCCGAGCGGCTGGTGCGCGTGGTGGACGGCCGCGCGCGCAATTGCCCCATCGCGGGCACGCGCCCGCGCGGCAAGACCGCGGCGCAGGACCGCGCGTTGGAACGCGAGTTGCGCGCCAGCGACAAGGAGCGTTCCGAGCACCTGATGCTGGTGGACCTGGCGCGCAACGACCTGGGCCGCGTCTGCGCTCCCGGCTCCGTCGAGATGACGCGCTACATGTTCACGCGCCGCTTCTCAAACGTGATGCACCTGGTCAGCGAAGTGGAAGGCCGCCTGGACGCCGGGCGCACCGCGTGGGACGCGCTGGCGGCCTCGTTCCCGGCGGGGACCGTCTCTGGCGCGCCGAAGGTGCGCGCCATGGAGATTCTGGCGGGCCTGGAGCGCAAGCCGCGCGGCTTTTACGCCGGCGCCGTCGTCCAGCACGATTTTTCGGGCAACCTCGACAGCTGCCTGGCCATACGCTCGCTGTCGCTGTCGAAGGGCGGCAGGGCCCGCCTGCAGGCGGGCGCGGGCATCGTCGCCGACTCCGATCCGGCCGCCGAGTATGACGAGGTCCAGCACAAGCTGGCCGGCCTGCGCCGCGCGCTGGGAGGGCTGGCCGCGTGAACGCCCTCCTCCTGCTCGACAACTACGACTCGTTCACCTACAACCTCTACCAGGCCGTGCGCGCGCTGGGCTCGCAGTGCCGCGTCGTGCGCAACGACGCGTCGAGCGTGCGCGACCTGCTGGCGCTCAAGCCTTCCGGCCTCATCCTGTCGCCCGGGCCCGGCCGCCCCGAGGGCGCCGGCGTGCTGGTCGACCTCATCGCGAAAGCCCCGCGCGACCTGCCGACCCTGGGCGTGTGCCTGGGACACCAGGCGATGGCTTTGGCCCACGGCGG
>CAIQSZ010000039.1 GCA_903874575.1 uncultured Elusimicrobia bacterium | reverse complement strand
CCGGATGTTCTCCGACATCCCCGCGATGGCGGGGCGCAGGCAGCAGATGCCGCGGACCAGGAGGTCCACCTTCACGCCCGCGCGGGAGGCCGCGTAGAGCGCCTCAATGATGACGGGGTCGACCAGGGAGTTCATCTTCGCGATGATGTGGCCGCGCGCGCCGGACTTCTGCAGGCGCGTCTCCTCGCGGATCAGCGCCAGCATGCTGGAGTGCAGGTTCACCGGAGCGACCAGGAGCTCGCGGAAGCGCCGGGGCCGCACGCCGCGCGACAGCGCGGCGAAGTAGGCGGACACCTCGCGGCCGAGCGCCGCGTCGCAGGTGAGCAGACCCAGGTCGGTGTACTGCTTGGCCGTGATGGGATGATAGTTGCCGGTGCCGAGGTGGAGGTAGGAGACTTCGCCTCCGTCCTCCGCGCGGATGACCTGGGTGACCTTCGAGTGGACCTTGAAGCGGCCCAGGTGGCGCACGACGCGCACGCCGGCGCGGCGCAGCTCCTCGGCCCAGCGCAGGTTGTTGAGCTCGTCGAAGCGGGCCTTGATCTCGATGTAAGCGACCACCTTCTTGCCGTGCTTGGCGGCGTCCATCAGGGCTTCCATCACGGGGGAGTCCTGGCTGGTGCGGTACAGCGTGTGATAGATGCGCCTGACCTGCGGGTCGCGCGCCGCGCCCTGCAGGAACTTGACGACGATGTCGAACGAGTCGTACGGGTGATGAAGCAGGATGTCGTGCCTGCGCACGATCGCGAACGCGGAGCGGGACTTGCGGAACGGGCCCGGGACGCGCGGCTCGATGGGCGGGTAGCGCAGGGACCCCGGACGCGACGGCTCGATGCGCGCCAGCGTGCGCAGGTCCAGGGGCAGGTCGAAGCGGTACAGCGACGCCGAGTCCAGGCCCAGCGAGGTGGCCAGGAACAGCGCGCCCTCGGAGTAGGTGGGGGAGTCGACCTCGAGACGGACCACCTTCGCGCGCACGCGGCGCCGGACCGCCTCGAAGATCTGGTCCTCCAGCGACTCCTCGTAATCGGGGCGGTAGCGCAGGTCGGCGTCGCGGATGATCTTGAACGGGAAGGCCTCGATGACCTCGCGGTCGGGGAACAAGCCCTCGGCCCGGTCGGCCAGCCAGCGCTCGAGCAGGACGAAGCGGCGCCTGGCGCCGCGGCGCGACAGCGCGACCAGGCGGGCCTCGCGCTCGACGATGGTGACCACCGCGTACTCGCGGGGGAAGCGCACGAACACGTGGATGCGCTCGCTCATCAGCGGCGGCAGCGGCTCCGGAAAGCGGCGGACGATGGTGCGCAGGCGCGGCAGGCGCGACTGGATGTCCCGGTCGGAGCGGTGGCTGAGCGTGAAGTCCGTGCGGATTTCGATGCCCTCCGCCTTGAGCGCGCCCAGGACGTCCTCTAGGACCGCGGCCTGGCGGGACTTCTGGCGCAGGGCGTGCTCCCGTATCTGGGCCAGGACTTGGCGCGCGGTCAAGCCGTCGGGGTAGCGGCGCGACGACGCCCGCCGCGCGGTCTTGCCGATCGCGGCGACGCGCACGCTGAAGAACTCGTCCAGGTTCGAGCTGACGATGGTGGCGAAGCGCAGGCGCTCCAGCGGGGGGACCGACGGCGACGCCGCCTCGGACAGCACGCGGTCGTTGAAGGCCAGCCACGACAGGTCGCGGTTGAAGAAGCGCTCCGACGCCTTGAGGCCCTCGGCCGCGCGCGCGGCGGCGGCGGGCGTCGCCGCCGGGGTCTCGGCGATGCGCAGGGGATGGAGCTTGGTCATGACCGCCTCGGCGGTCATGATAGCTTTTTGGCCCGCGGCCTTATCGCGTCTGGACGGCCCCGCGAGTCCGAACCCAATTGAGAACCGCTTCCATGGCGTCGGAGCCATTCTTGGAGACATACTGCGGATGGGTCTCGCCCGAGTCAAAATTTTCGTCGAGCAAGTAACCTTCGCCGGTAATGCACACTTTCAATACCTTGTTCTCTATACGGGCCTTATAACAGGCATTCTCAACAGCGGCGAATCCAAGTCGGACGAGCGACGCTCCAAGTTTCGCGTCTCGCGCAACACCCGCCGGATCGATGAGTACTACAGCAGTAGCGCTTCCGAGTTCCGCTCGAGAAATTCCCGTCAGCATCGCCACGAACGCCAAGGCAACGACCGTACTGCGTTTATGATCCATACCGACCTCCTGGCACGACGCACGGACAGTCCCCATTGTAAACGCATCCGTGGCGGTGCGCCTGGGCCCAACAGCCCGCTATGTTATGGGCCTTTAGTGCCGACAGCGAGGGCAGACGGGAACAATCATGTCGCCGAAATCGTAGGATAGGGGACATGACGCCCGAGCAGGTCCTCAAGGAAGTCTTCGGCTATCCCTCGTTCCGGCCCGGGCAGCGCGAGGTGATCGAGGCGGCGCTGTCGGGACGCGATTGCATCGGCGTGATGCCGACGGGCGCGGGCAAGTCGCTGACCTATCAGATTCCCGCGCGCATGTTGGGCGGGGCGACCTTGGTGGTGTCGCCGCTGATCTCGCTGATGAAGGACCAGGTGGACGCGGCGGTCTCGGTCGGACTGCGCGCGACCTTCCTGAACTCCAGCCTGGCGCCAGACGAGCGCCGCGCGCGCATCGAAGGGCTGAACCGCGGCGAATACGAGCTCGTCTACGCCGCGCCCGAAGGCCTGGAGGCGGGCGCGGGCGCCGCGCTGTCGGGCGCGAAGCTGGCGCTGATCGCCGTGGACGAGGCCCACTGCATCAGCCAATGGGGTCACGACTTCCGGCCCGCGTACCGCAACCTGAAAGGCCTGAAGGACCGCTTCCGCGCGCCCGTGCTGGCGCTGACGGCGACCGCGACGCCGCACGTGGTCGGCGACATCGTCGAGCAGCTGGGAATGCTCGATCCGCTGCGCGTGCGCGGCTCTTTCTTCCGGCCGAACCTGCGCCTGTCGGCGTACCTGAAGACCGGCGAGAAGGCCGCTCCGCGTCCCGGCGCGGTCAACGACACCAAAAACTCCATTCTGCGCCTGGTCCGCGCGCGCGCGGGCGAAAGCGGCATCGTCTACTGCCTGTCGCGGCGCTCGGTCGAATCCATGGCGGAGTTCCTGTCGGGCCGCGGCGTGAAGGCGCTGGGCTACCACGCGGGCATGACCCCGGAGGAGCGCGAGCGCGTGCAGGACGCCTTCAAGCGCGACGACGCCGACGTCATCGTCGCCACCGTCGCCTTCGGCATGGGCATCGACAAGCCCGATGTGCGCTTCGTCATCCATCGCGACATGCCGCGCTCGGTGGAGTCCTACGTTCAGGAGGTCGGCCGCGCGGGACGAGACGGCGCGCCCAGCGACTGCGTGCTGTTCTATTCGTGGGCCGACGTGATGAGCTACGAACGGCTGGTCCGCGACCTCCCGGCCCCGCTGGCCGAATGGCACCGCGGCCGCGCACGGG
>CAIQSZ010000038.1 GCA_903874575.1 uncultured Elusimicrobia bacterium | reverse complement strand
GCACAGGCTGGAGCCGCCCATGCCGAGGACCACGACGTGCTTGAAGCCGTCGCGCCAGGCCTCTTCGGCGAACGCGCGCACCGCGCCCAGGCTCAGCGAGGAACCTTCCGGCGCGGTCAGCCAGCCCAGGGCGTGCTTGATGATCTTCTGGTGCCCCGCGTCGTCCTTCCACACGGAAGCGTCCTTGGCCCACAGGCGCTCGGAGAATCGCTTGCGCTCAAGCTCCGCGAGGCCCGCGTCGACGGAGGCGTTCGCCGCCTCCAGCAGCGCGCGCTTGGCGGCCAACTTGCCCATCAGGGTCTCGAAGGATCTCCCGAACGACTTGAGGCCTTCGTCCTCCAACTTCGCCATCACGGAGGCGAGATCGACTCCGTGCTTGGGCAGCGCGTTCCACTGCGCGCGCGCCTCCTCAAGGCGGTCTTCCAAGCTGAAGCGGCCCGCCCCATGGTCGCGGTACGCGTCGACGGTCGCCGGCGGCATGGTGTTGACGGTGTCGGCGCCGATCAGCTCCTCGACGTAGAGGACGTCCTTGTAAAGAGGATTCTTCGTGCCCGTCGAGGCCCAGAGCAGGCGTTGGGGGCGCGCGCCCTTGGCGGCGAGCGCGGCGAAGCGCGGGGAGCCGAATACGGTTTTGCCGAGCTGGTAGGCCAGCTTGGCGTTGGCGATCGCGGCCTTGCCGAGGAGGGCTTTCGCCTCGGGCTCGGGCCGTTTCTCCAATATCGCGTCGACGGCGGTGTCGACGCGGCTGACGAAGAAGCTGGCCACGGAGGCGACGCGTGACAGGTCTTTGCCCGCGCCGGCGCGGCGTTCCAATCCCTTAAGGTAGGCCTCGGCGACGCCGGCGTAGCGCTCTTGCGCGAACAGCAAGGTCACGTTGACCGAGATCCCTTCGGCGGTCAGTTCTTCAAACGCCCGCAGGCCCTCGAGGGTGCCCGGCACCTTGACCATCAGGTTGGGCCGCGCCACCAAAGCCCAGAGGCGTTTGGCCTGCGCGACGGTGCCCTCGGCGTCGCGCGCCAGCGACGGCGCGACTTCCAAGCTGACGAATCCGTCGCGTCCTTCGGCCTCATCGAATAAATTCGCGAACTGGTCGCACGCGGCCTGGATGTCCTCGACGGCGAGCTTCTCGAACAGTTCGGCCGGCGTCTGTCCGGGCCCGGCGTGGCGGCGGATGGCCTCGTCGTAGTCGGACGAGTCCCCGATGGCTTTCTCGAAGATGGTCGGGTTGGAGGTGACGCCGCGCACGCCGTCGTCGTCGATCAGGCGCTTGAGCGCTCCGCTCGCGATCAGGGAGCGGCTGACGTAGTCGTACCAGACGGAGACGCCGAAACGGTGCAGATCGCGGAGCGGATTTTTATGAGTCACTTCACGGCCTCCTTGGAATAAGCGCGTTCGATGGCGAGGACTTTGTTCTTGCGGCGCAGATGCCGCTCCAGCCCGGAGAATTGAGCGTTGAGGAAAGCGTTGAGGACTTCGTAGGCCAGCTCGAATCCGATCACTCGTCCTCCCAGGCAGAGGACGTTGAGGTCGTCGTCCTCGACTCCTTGCCGGGCCGAGAAGGTGTCATGACACATGCACGCGAGCGCGCCCGGGACTTTGTTGGCGGCGACGCACGCGCCGACGCCGGAGCCGCAGATCACGACGCCCCTTTGGACCTTGCCGGAGGCGACGGCCTCGGCGACGGCGCGCGCGGAGTCGGGGTAGTCGGCGGGGACGGCGTCGGTGTCGACTCCCTGGTTCAGCACCGTGTGGCCCTTCTTCTCGAGCCAGGCGTGGACGAGTTTTTTCAAAGGATAGCCGGCGTGGTCGCAACCGAGGGCGATGTTCATATGTGGCCGTGATTCTACAAAATGAAGCGGCCCGGAGGGGTCAGAGGCCGGCGGCCGCGCCTTCCGCGCTCACGCGCGGAGCGATCAGGGTCCAGCCTCGCCCGAGGCGGCGCAGGATCGAGCGGCGCAGGGCGTCGTTCTTGAACAGCCCGCCGTGCAGGGCGAGAGGCGCGGGTCTGGGGAGTCTTACGCCTTGCGCGGCCGAGATGGCGAGCGCGGCCAGGTGGGCCGACGCCACCGAAAGCGTGCATATCCGCCGCAGTTACGGCTCGGCGGAAGAGGCGAACGCGGCGCTTATCAGCGGGGAGGTGCACGGCTATCTCTATATCCCGAGGGGGTTCTCGCGG
>CAIQSZ010000037.1 GCA_903874575.1 uncultured Elusimicrobia bacterium | reverse complement strand
TAAGGACGATTTCGCGGGCTTGGAGTTAATTCCCGAGGCTCTTGCCGCCGGGACGTATGCGGTCGTCATGTCCGGGCACGACTCCGACGAGGTTGTCGAGCGCGCCTATGCCCTGGGTTGCGAGGATTTCTACGCCAAGGGAAACGAGTCGGAGAATGTCCAGTCGGTGTTGAAGCGCTTCTTGAGCAAGCGTCAGGCGGCGAGCAAGGACAGTATCTTCCAAGACCAGTTCGTGACTGAGGACGAGGCCACTCGCGCGAGTATCTCCTCGGCGTTGCGCTACGCAACATCGGAGCTTCCGGTTATGATCCTCGGCCCTTCCGGCACCGGGAAGACCAGCTTGGCAAGGCTCATCCATGAGCGTTCCGGCCGCCCTGGAGAGTTCGTGGCCATCAACTGCGCAGCCTACACGGAAGACCTCTTAGAAGCGGAGCTTTTCGGTTATCGCAAAGGCGCCTTCACGGGAGCGGCGGACAGTCGGAAGGGTAAACTTCTGGCGGCGGATGAGGGAACCCTTTTTTTGGACGAAGTCGGGGCGATGAGCCTCAAGATGCAGACGAAGCTCCTGAAGGCGATCGAGGAAAGAACGTTCTACCCGCTCGGCAGCGACCGCGCCGAAACCTCGAGGTTCCGAATCATCAGCGCGACGCTTGAAGATATGCCCGCCATGGTGAAATCTGGGAGAGTCCGCTTCGATTTTTCACAGCGCATCCAGGGACTGACGATTCGGCTTCAACCGCTCGCCAAACGCAAGAGCGATATATTCCCGCTGATCGTATTCTTCACTCGCGGCGGACGACGGCTCTCCTTCGCCGAGGACGCCAAGCTTCAGCTTCAAAGTTACCCCTGGCCGGGAAACGTCAGGGAACTCAAGAAGTTCGTGGAATTGGCGACGGCCGGTTACTCCGGCCGGATCACGGCGGATGCTATAGGCGAACTTTTGACAATGGCGCGCGTCGAAGCGAAACCTGAGGAGTTCATCTCGCCGGCGCAATATCGCTTGGCGTTGGACAAGGGGCTCGATCATGCCGTGGAGCGCTTCGTGGACGCCATCATCCACAGCAACCTGGCCGAGAACTCCGGGCGGAAAACGAAGGTGCTCTCCGATCTGAAAATATCCACCCGAATCCTCTATGCGTCGTTGCGCAGACGCGGCGAATCGGAAGGGAAGAACCATGGGAAATGAGCAATCCCTGTCACGATTGGTACACGATATCAATGGTAAGTGCACAAACCTGAAGAGCGCGGCGGCCCTGTTGAGCGGCATGGCTTCGCCTAAGGAGTTGGAGTTGCTTAGACTCATGAGCGAGCAGTCGCGCTCCCTGGCCGATGCGATATCGGCCTACGAATCGCAGCAACGCGGCCTACGGCCCAAGTGAATTTCCGCACGGCTGCGTCATCCCGGGCTGGCGTACAAGCGGGGATGAAGCTCGCCCACCTGATGGGTATGCCCGAGGGAGACTTTGAAGCCCGTGTCCGAGAGCTTGAAGGTGATCCAGTCTTTCATCGCCTTGTCGACACTCGGGTGGTCTCAGTCCAACTCTATGCCGGCTCCGGGTTCGGCACGCGCCGTTTCGGCGGCTGGGGCCTGCGGACGGCCAGTGACGGGGTTTCCTCAGTTCTGGACGGGAAGGGAGAGCTCGCGAAGCTTCTGCACAAGGTCGGGCAGGAACCGTTCGAGAAATGCTTCCTTCGCGACGAAGCCATGGACGACTCGGATCGCGCCGCCATCTGCGGGATCACGCGTGAAGAAGCCGGTCAGCTCCGAGACCTCGTCAACCGTCTCTACGTCCAGGCCGAATTTGACGGGGCGTCTTCGGAAACCGCGCCAGCAAAGGTCTACAGCGCGGTCGCCGGAGTCATGGTGGAGGGCGGCAAGGCCACACTCGCCTTCTTCAACCGCGAGATTTGGAAAGGGTGCTACAAAATCGACGAGCATAAACGGCAGCAACTGCTCGACACGATGCCCGACGTCGAGGCCAAACACGCGGAGAGAATCCTCCGAGACCTGGAGCTTCTAGACCGCCGTAAGACCTCCCTATTTCGACTGCTCGAAGTCCTGCTCGAAGCACAGGAACGATTCTTCGTCTCAGGCGATCCCGGACAGCGTGTGCCGTTGACCCAGCGAGCGACGGCTGGAAAGCTGGACATGCTGCCGAGCGTTTTCAACCGCCTAATCTCGAACAAGTCAATCGAGCTTCCGTGGGGCCTCGAAACGCCTCTCAAGACGCTCTTTCCAAGCAGGAAGTCGATGCTTCTTGACCGCCTCCATGAATTGATCCGAGAGCATCCCTCCTCCACGGACGAAACACTTCGCAAGCTGGTCGCCCACATCCATGGGGCGAAACTGTCCTGCCGATCCATCGCCCAATACCGGGCCGAACTCGGCTTGGGCAATAGCCGCACGCGTCGCCCATCCGAAAGCCCGGAACCTATGCGGATGTGATCGTGAATTAGTGCTGAAGTCGTTCTGACTTCCCCTGTCGCTCGGATAGGCCTAGACGATGTAGTAAAATGCCGCCCATGGCCTTCCCCGCGACGAGACCCCGTCGGCTTCGAGCCTCCCCCGCCCTGCGCGCCTTGGTGCGCGAGACCGAGTTGAATCCGGGCGACTTCGTCCTGCCGCTGTTCGTGCGTCCCGGCAAGGGCGTGAAGCGTCCCATTTCCTCCATGCCCGGTCACTTCCAGTACTCGGTCGACGAGGTCGTGAAGGCCGCGGGCGAGGCGGTCAAGGTCGGCGTGCCCGCCGTCATCCTGTTCGGCATCCCCGACAAGAAGGACTCGAAGGCCTCCGGCGCCTACGCCGCCGACGGCATCGTCCAACTGGCCGCGAAGGCCATCAAGAACAAATACCCCGGGCTCCTGCTGATCGCCGACCTGTGCTTCTGCGAGTACACCGATCACGGCCACTGCGGCATCGTCCATGACGGCAAGATTCTCAACGATTCCACCCTCGAGCTGGCCGCCCGCGCCGCCGTCAGCCAGGCGAAGGCCGGCTTCGACGTCGTGGCTCCGTCGGGGATGATGGACGGCGTGGTCGCCGCGATGCGGCTCGCGCTCGACGGCGACGGCTTCGAGGACGTCCCCATCCTGGCGTACGCGGCCAAGTACGCGTCCGCGTTCTACGGGCCGTTCCGCGAGGCCGCCGAGTCGCCGCCTTCGTTCGGCGACCGCTCGACCTATCAGATGGACCCCGCGAACTTCCGCGAGGCCATGCGCGAGGTCGCCCTCGACGTGGAGGAGGGCGCCGACATGGTGATGGTCAAGCCCGCTTTGCCCTATCTGGACGTCCTGCGCGCCGTGAAGGACCGCTTCGGCCTGCCGACCTCGGCGTACCAGGTGTCCGGCGAGTTCGCGATGATCAAGGCCGCCGCCAAGAACGGTTGGATCGACGAGCGCAAGGTCGCGCTCGAGTCGCTGACGTCGATCAAGCGCGCCGGAGCCGATTTCATCTTGACCTACTACGCGGTGGAGGCCTCCCGATGGCTCGCCTAAGGAAGAAGTCCGCGAAGAAGGCCGGCAAGAAGACCGGCGCGAAGATGGCCGACCAGGCCGCGCTGTTCGCGCGCGCCCGCAAGGTCCTGGTCGGCGGCGTGAACTCGCCCGTGCGCGCGTTCAAGTCCGTCGGCGGCTCTCCCCTGTTCGTCGAGGCCGGATCCGGCCCGTACCTGTTCTCCGCCGACGGCCGCGCGTTCATCGACTTCTGCCTGTCGTGGGGGCCGCTGATCTTCGGCCATGCGCGCGCCGAGATCGTCGCGGCCGCCAAGGCCGCGCTGGAGCGGGGCAGCACCTTCGGCGCCGCGACCGTCGCCGAGGTCGATTTGGCCGAGCGCATCAAGGCCGCGCTGCCTTCCATGGAGCTCATCCGCCTGACCAGCTCCGGCACCGAGGCCGACATGAGCGCCCTGCGCGCCGCGCGCGCGTTCACCCGGCGCGACCTGGTGATCAAGTTCGCGGGCTGCTACCACGGCCACGTCGACAGCATGCTGGTGGCCGCCGGGTCCGGCGCCACCACGCTCGGCATCCCCGATTCGGCCGGCGTCCCTCGGGCCTTCGCCAAGACCACGATAGTCGTTCCGTTCAACGACGTATCCGCCGTCGAGGCGGCCTTCAAGAAGAACAAGGGCAAGATCGCGGCGGTCATCGTCGAGCCCATCCCCGCCAACATGGGTGTCGTTTTCCCAGCGAAAGGCTTCCTGGAGGCGTTGCGCCGCATCGCGACCCGGGAGAAATCCCTGCTGATCTTCGACGAGGTCATCACCGGCTTCCGCGTCTGCTACGGCGGAGCGCAGACCGTGTTCCGCGTCAAGCCTGACCTGACGATCCTCGGCAAGATCGTCGGCGGCGGCCTGCCCCTGGCCGCCTACGGCGGGCGCAAGGACGTAATGTCCATGATCGCGCCCGAGGGGCCCGCGTATCAGGCCGGCACCCTGTCCGGAAATCCCGTCGCGGTCGCCGCGGGCATCGCCGCGCTCGACCTTTTGCGGGATGAGAATCCTTATCCCCGTCTGGGCAAGCTCGCCGGGCATCTGGCCGCGGGCCTCCAAGAGGCGGCGGTCGCCGCCGGCGTTCCTCTGCGCATCCAGTCCTTCGGCTCGATGCTCACCCCGTTCTTCCTCGAGGGCGAGGCGACCGATTACGCGTCCGCCATGAAGGCCGACAAGGCGGCCTACGGACGCTGGTTCCACGCGATGCTTGATCGCTGCGTCTACCTGCCGCCCGCCCAGTGGGAGGCGCTGTTCGTCTCCGCCGCTCACGGCGAGCGGGAGATCGCTTACACCATCGCCGCCGCCCGCGAAGCCTTCCGCCAGTAGAGGGGTCAGGCTTGCAGGTTTGCAGTTATTT
>CAIQSZ010000036.1 GCA_903874575.1 uncultured Elusimicrobia bacterium | reverse complement strand
TCGATGTCCGAAAACCCCGCGAATGGGACGCGACGGGGGACGTCGACCTTTCCTTGGGAGGCGCCGTGGACGCGCCGGAATTGAGCGGAACCGTGCGCCTCGAAAAGGGAACGTATACGGCTCCGGCGAAGAAATCCGAATCCGCCGCGGCGCCGACCGGGCCTCTCTGGACGCCGCTTGCGTTGAACGTCGCGGCGCAATGGTCCGGCGACGTCTGGTACCGCGACGGCCTCACCAAGATCGAGACCCGCGCCGATGTCCGGGTGCGCAAAAATAAAGGCGAGGACGGGCTGTATCTCTCCGGCCCCCTGGACCTCCTGCGCGGCACTTACGAGGTGATGAACAACGACTTCGTCGTCAAATCAGGCCGTCTATTTTTCACCGGCCCCCCGGACATAAACCCCCAGCTGAATATCGCCGCCCAGCGTAGCGCCAGGGATTACGCGGTGGACATCACGATCACCGGAACGCGGCGCGCGCCCGCGCTGCACGCCAGCTGCACGCCCTCCTTGCCCGAGCAGGAATGTCTTTCCGTCGTCGCTTACGGCCGCCCCGTCGGCGCCGCGACGCAGGGCGGCGCCGACGCGACCAATCTCGCCGCCGACCTTTTGAGCGGCTATATCACCAAAGAGCTGCGCTCTTCCGGCATGAACTATCTCTCGCTGGACGTCGTCCGGGTCCAGGCGACCGAGAAAGGCCGAAGCTGGACGGTCGGACGCTATCTGGGCTCGAAGCTGTTCGTGTCGTACAGCCAGAATCCCAACGACAGCGCCGCCAGCGTCGTCAACGCCGAATACAGCCTCAGCCCCGTGTTCTCCGTCGTCGGCCAAACGGGCTCCGGCGGCGACAGCTACATGGACCTCCAATTCCGTCTGCCCATCAAGCGCAGGCTTCCGACGATCCCGAATCCGGATCTACGCTCGGCGCTGAAGGAGCGCTGAGGCCGCCCGCGAAAACGTCGCTCTTGCGCAACGCCCGGGATATTTTTTCTAATCCCAGGACAGATGCCCTATTATCTCTACGACGGACAGAAGCCGATAGGTCCGTTCGAGCCCGCGGAACTCTTCATCCGCCCCGGTTTCGGGCCGACGACTTTGGTCTATCCCCTCGGAGCCGTGGGCGCCGAGGCGTGGAAGCCCGCGTCGAGCTTCCCCGACCTGGCCCTGCCCGCGCCCAAGCCCTTCGACGAGCCCGCCGCCCTCGGCTCCCCCGCCGACAAGCTGGTGCTGGTGGTGGACGACGACGAGAACGTGCGCGCGTTCCTGGAGATGAGCGTGAAAAACGCGGGCTTCAAGGTCGCCACCGCCGCGGACGGCATCGACGCCACCACCCAGCTCAACGCCTCGCCGCCGGACCTCATCGTCACCGACCTGATGATGCCCGGCGTGGGCGGCTACGAGTTCCTGCGCTCGCTCCAAGGCGGGAGCGACAAGCGCATTCCCGTTTTCGTGGTGACCGGCTGCGCGCTGGAAGACTCCACGATCTCCCTGGTCCGCCAGGAAGGCAACGTCGTGGAGTTCATTCCCAAACCCATCGGCGTTCCCGCGCTCGTCGCCGCCCTCCACAAGCATCTGAAGACGGCGCCGAAGTAGCGCGCTAAGGCCCGAGTTCGTACGCCGTGACCGGCTTGGCTTTGCCTTTCACCTGCAGGCGGCGGCGCTTCGCCCGCGGGTGCGCCCCCCGCACCGACGCGTAGACCGAGGCGGAGACCAGCAGGCGGCCCGCCGTCGCGTTCGACTCCAGGCGTTGAGCCAGGTTCACCGCGTCGCCGATATAGGTGTACTCCCGACGGTCGGCCGACCCCACGTTCGCGCGCACCGCGCGTCCCGCGTTGATGCCGATGCGGACCTCGAACGGCAGGCCTCGACCGCGCAGGGCGTCCACCAGGCGCAAGACGTCCAGGCCCGCCGCCACCGCCGCCTTCGGCCGTCGGAAGGACGCGAAGATGCAGTCGCCGATGTACTTGTCCACGTCTCCGCCGCGCGCGTGGATGACGCCGGTCGCCGGGCCCATGATGCGGTTGAGCGCCGCGACCACTTCGCGCGGATGATGGTTTTCTGAGTACGCGGTGAAGCCCTTGACGTCCATGAACAGGAACGCGCCGTCGAAGGAGCGGTCCGGGATTTCGTAGACCCCGCGCGCCGCGCGCGCGCCGACCTCGCGCCATATCCCGTGCGGCGTGTAGCGGCGGATGACCTCGGTCTGACGCTTAAGCTTCGAAGTATCGTCGGCGTTTTTGCGGCTCAGGTTCGCCAGAAACGACTCGCCGTCCTCCAACGCGGACTCCGAACGCGCGAGCAGGTCCTGGGTGCGGGCCGCCGCGCGGCACTCGTACGGCATCTCCGACGGCACCGTCGCGGTTACCCTCCCCGGAAGCGACAGCGCCAGAAACCCCACCGTGGCCGCATGATAGTACGTGCCGCCGAACGGGCGCGACGGATCGGCCGCTTCCTCGTACCCGCTGAGGAAGGGAAGGAATTCCCCGCCCGAGTAGTAGCCGAACAGCGGGACCCCGCGGCCGAACACCGAGCGCGCCGCGTCAATTTCGCTGTCGATGCGGCTGTTGAGAAAGGCTCCGCGCGTGCAGCAAGAGACGGCCAGCACCAAGGACGCCGGCTTTCCTCCCAGCGCCGCCCGCGCGCGCTCCGCCGCGCGACGCGCTCCGTCCACCACTCCGCCGCGCGTGGCGGCCAGCAGCTGCACGCGCCGGCCTTGCAGTTCTTCGGCGGGCAGGTAGTCGACCCAGCCGTTGCGGAAATCCACGTTCACCGGCAGCTTGAGCAGGCTTTTACCGCGGTGTTCGCCTTCCAACTGGAGCGCGAACGCGTACCTCTGAATGGAGCGAAGCAGGACCTCAGGCGTCGAGCCCGCGCCGAAAAACTGGCTGTAGTACGCGACCGCCGACATCCCGTCCACCTCATACACTCGTCCGCCTTTGGCGCGCGTCACCACCGATTCCGGACCGACGGGACTCCAGCCGTGCTCGAAGCCGAAGCCGAAGGCGGTCGACGCCGGAGGCGCGACCAGCGCCGCGCGCGCCGAGGTCCGCCCCAACCGCGGCCCGTACTGCCAATTGCGACTGAAGCGCGGGTCGCCGATTCCCGAGTCGTGGTCGCCGGAGGCCATCCCGCCGAACAGTGGCGCGCCTGGAAGCCCCGCGTGCAAGGCCTTCAACATCGGCGTCGCGCGACCGTCGCCGATCCCGCTGAAGACCAGAGAGAACGAGCCCCCGTCGGAAACCGGACCGAGAGCGCGCGCCAACCTCTCCCCCGCCGACCCGGGGTCCGCCCCCAGCCCCGCCTGGGCCGTCCGCACGGACCCGGCGGGCAGTTCCAGCAGGAGGACCGCGACCGAATCCCGGCTCACGCCCGCCGGCGTGATCTCCGCGTACGACGAGCAACCGAGCAGAATGGACGGGTCCAGCTCGCGCGTCAGCGCCGCATGCAGGGCGCCCTGGTCCAAACGCACGCCGCCGAACGCCAGCGCCAACGACGGGCGCGGACAACCCTTCAGCGCCCGGCGCGCCGCCGCGCGCGCGGCCTTCGCCGCGTCCGGACCGACGCCCAGACCGATCCCAAGCCTCACCCCAGTTCTTCCTCCAGCCGGTCGGCCACCGCCTTGAGAATCTTCACGCGGGCCCACCGCTTGTCCTCGGCCTCGACGAGCGTCCACGGCGCGTACGACGTGCCGGTCTTCTCGATCATCTGGCAGGCGGAGGCTTGGTAGGCGTCCCACTTGCCGCGGTTGCGCCAGTCCTCCTCTGTGATCTTGTACTGCTTGAACGGCGTCCTCACGCGGTCCTTGAACCTCTTGAGCTGCTCCTGCGCGCTGATCTGCAGCCAGAACTTGCAGACGACGATCCCCGATTCGGAAAGTTCCTCCTCGAACGCGGCGATCTCCGCGTAGGCGCGCTTCCAGTCCTCCGGCGCGCAAAATCCCTCCACGCGCTCGACCAGCACGCGCCCGTACCAGGTGCGGTCGTACACCGTCACGTGACCCCGGCGAGGCAGCTGGCGCCAGAACCGCCACAGGTAGGGACGGGCGCGCTCCTCGTCGGTCGGCGCGGCGACGGCCATGACC
>CAIQSZ010000035.1 GCA_903874575.1 uncultured Elusimicrobia bacterium | reverse complement strand
GCGGGCCCAGTTCCACGAAGGTGCGCACACCATCGTCGTAGGCTTTCTTGACCAGGGCGGCGAAGTCCACCCAGCGCACGGCCTGGGCGGTGATGGACTCGGCGGCCGACTCGCGCGTGGGCTCGTAGGCCCTGCCGAAGGCGCCGGAATAGTAGCGGAGGCCTTTGGGAGCGCGCGTCGCAAACAGGTGCAGGTCGCGATACTTGTCCTCCACCAGCTTCGCGGCCGGGAAATGGACGGTGCTGACGCCCTGGAGCGGCAGGAACACGCAGCCCAAGCCCTCGACCAGCTTCTCGACGGCGGAGCGATAGCCGCCGACCACGCACTCGACGGGGGCGTTGACGATGAGAAGCGCGGCGCGCTCGGCGCCCTTCAGCGCCTTGTGCACGGCGTCGGCGGGACGGTCGACCACGCCCAGCACCCAGTCCACCTTCTCGTCCTTGGGCAGGTTCCAGAACTGGCGCGCGGCGTCGCACGGGCCGGCCAGTTCGCTGGTGAACAGACTGGACGACTTCATGCGCCGCAGCATCTCGTCTCGGGCGGTCCAGGCGCGCGTGGCGAACAGTCCCGCGGTCTCGCCCAGCGAATAGCCGATCACCGCGCGGGGCTCCACGCCGTGCAGGCGCGCCAGATCGCTGGCGACCGTGCCGTGGGCGACCGAGCCGAAAATGAGCGCATGGTAATCGTCGTTGAGCGCGCGTTCGGCGCCGGCCTCCCAGCCGGGCTCCCAGGCCAGGCGCCAAGGGACGACGGTTTCGGGCGCCATCTGCTCGCGCAGGCGGCCGTTCTCCGCGTCATGGCGGCGCAGGATTTCCGGCCACTGAGCGCCCATATCCGCGGTCATGCCCAGGTACTGGTTGCCGGAGCCGGGAAACACGAACGCCAAATCGCCCCCCCGCGGCGCGCGGTAGGTCAGGTGGATGCGCTCCGAGGCGATCGGACGCTCCGGGTTTTCGCGCACGGAGTGCTCGGCGGTCCGCGCCAGCGCCAGAAGCTCCTCCCGGTCGCGCGCGACCATCGCGCAGGCCAGCCGGCGCTGCGGCGCGCAGCCGCGCTTGAGCCACCAGCGGCGCGCCAGCGCCTCGACCGCGTCGGCCGAATCCTGCGACGAGGTCCAGGCCGAGAGTTCGCTCAAGCCCGCGAGCAAGCCCGCCGCGCCGTCGGCCTCGACGGCGAACAGCGCCTCGCCGCGGGCGCCCAGGGGCTGGCGCCGCTCGTCGTCCACGCGCGCGTCGCCGGGATCGCGCTCGAACTGCTCCAGCACCACGTGGACGGCGCCGCCGTCCACGCCCAGGGAGGTCACGCCCGCGCAACGAGGGCCTTCCGCGCGGTTGCGCAGCCAATACTGCGGACGGCGCGGGCTGTGGAAGCGGGCCCGCGCCTTGGCCAAGGACGCGACGGGAGTCTCCAGCTCCGGGCCGACGGGCAAGATCTCCTGATACAACGCCAGGACGGCCTTGACGAAGCCGGCGAGGCCGGCGGCGGCGCCCGCGTGGCCGACGACGGTCTTGGCCGAGGACAGCGCCAACGGAAGATCGGACTCGGCCAGGCCGAAAACTTCGACGAGGGCGGCGGCTTCCGCCGAATCCTCCCGGGGCTCGCCGGACCCGTGGCACTCCAATAGACCGACGCGGCTGGGATCCACGCGCGCGTCTTGGTACGCCCGGCGCAAGGCTTCGGCGCAGGCCGCGGCGGTCGGAACCGCGGCGTCGCAGCCGCCGCCGGTGGCCGAGCCGGCGCCTTTGACGACCGCATAGACGCGGTCGCCGTCGCGCAGGGCGTCGTCCAAGCGCTTGAGCACCACGCAGGCCGCGCCCTCGCCGGGCACGGCGCCGTCGGCGGCGGCGTCGAAGGGCCGCGCGCGTCCGGAGACGGAGAACGGCTTCAGCGCGTGAGCGCCCGCCAGCGCGCGCACGTCGCCCGCCGCGTCCGCGGCGCCCACCACGGCGGCGTCCACCTCGCCGCGCTGCAGCGCGCGCAGGGCGGCCTCGACCGCCTTCAGGCCCGAGTTCTCCTCGGCCGACACCGTGAAGCTGGGGCCTCCCAGGCGGAACTCGCGCGCGATGCGGCTGGCCGCGACGGAGGCCAGCCCTCCCATGACGCGGTTGGCGGTCAGCGCGGGTCCCGCGGCCTCCCGCAGGGACGCCAGCCAAACCGCGCGTTCGGACGGGGACAGCACCCAGCCCTTCGCCCGCGCCCATTCGTCGGCGCTCGACGCCAGCGTCCAACGGAAGTCATAGTGGGTGATCCCCATGTCGAAAGCCGCGCCCAGGAACACGCCCACGCGGTCGCGACCCTCCTCGGGCAAGCGCGCGTCGGAGATGGCGGCCGCGGCGCTCTGCAGGGCGAGCAACTGCTGCGGCAGCATCTCCTCCATCTCCTTCGGCGGGATGCGGAAATCCGACGCGTCGCAGCCGGCCTCGCGCAGGAAGCGGCCGGAGAACGCGTCGGACGCCGGCGCGCCCCACCAGCGGTCGGCGGCGGCGGCG
>CAIQSZ010000034.1 GCA_903874575.1 uncultured Elusimicrobia bacterium | reverse complement strand
CTGGCCGTCTACCCCTGGGGCATCCAGCAGGAGATGAAGACGCGCGCCGAGAGCCCCCAGTCGATGGTGCTGGTCGTGCCCAACGGCCGCGCCAAACTCCTCAACGCCCTGCCCTTCGCCGTCGCCGACCTGAAGACCGAGTCCCTCGCCTCCGCCTGGCCCAAGGTGGGGGCGGCCTGGAAGTCCCGGGAGGTCCAGGACTTCGTGCGCCGCGCCCAAACCGAGCCGGACCTCCTCAAGCACGCCAACGAGTGCTGGGACCTGGTCGTTCCGGGCTGAGGTCTTTCCAGACGGCGTTCCGATCGCGTCTTCTTGACGCCTTATTGTTTAATAATTAAATTGTTCGTATAGTAAACGATAAGACGCATTCGCCGCCGCGCCGATTGAAATCCCGGAGGACGAACATGACCGACGCGAATCGCTATGACGCCGTCGTGATCGGAGGCGGCCTGGGCGGTCTGACCGCGGGCGCCCGGCTGGCCAAGGAGGGGCGCCGGGTGTTGCTGGTGGAACAGCATTCGGTCCCAGGGGGGTACGCCACGACTTTCCGCCGAAAGCAATTCACGATGGAAGTCGCCCTGCATGAGATCGACGGGCTGGACGGCGGGGATCCGAAGAGAAAGGTCTTCGAAGAGTTGGGAGTCTTCGACGCGGTGGAGTTCGTCCGCGTTCCCGAATTTTACCGCGTCGTCCTTGAAGGCTCCGAAATCGTCGTCCCGGACGACGCGCGGCGGGCGATCGCGGTCTTGACGGAGCGATTTCCGGAGGAGGCGGCGGGGATAAAAAAATTCTTCAGGGTCATTGGCGGCATCCGCGACGAGATCTCCCGCCTGCCTTCGGCCCCTTGGCTGACGCGCCTTCTGTTGCCGGTGTTCCCGTTCCTCTATCCGCGGCTTGTTTTCAACGCGGGCAAAACTCTAGGGAATTTCCTCGACCGAGCGACGAAGAACCGCGAGCTAAAGCTCATTTTGGCGGCGAACGTCGGATACTACCATGACGATCCCTACTCTCTGTCCCTTCCGTTCTTCAGCGCGGCCCAGGCCGGTTTCTTCGGCGGAGGAGGGCACTACGTCAAGGGAGGATCCCAGAAGTTGTCCGATCATCTGGCGGAGGCGATCCGCGCGCGCGGCGGCGAAGTCTTGCTGAAGCACCGTGTCTCCGCCATTCTGACTCAGCATGGGAAGGCCGTGGGCGTTCGTTACGAATCGACTCGGGGGAAAGCCGGCGAGACCCATGAGGTTTTCGCGCGGGTGGTGATAGCCAACGCGGCCGTTCCCCAGGTGGCT
Source organism: uncultured Elusimicrobia bacterium (assembly GCA_903874575.1). Taxonomy (GTDB): domain Bacteria; phylum Elusimicrobiota; class Elusimicrobia; order UBA1565; family UBA9628; genus GWA2-66-18. The sequence continues at coordinate 4,381 of CAIQSZ010000034.1, read as the reverse complement.
TCGCTTTTGCCGGACCGGGAACGTCTTATTCTTGAAAAGGAGATTCGCGGGCTTTCCGAGTCCTGTTCCGCGCTTTGCGTCTATCTTGGATTCGATAGACCTATCAAGGAACTCGGAAATCGCTGTTATTCGACGATCGTCCATGGGGAGGGGGTCCGCGATCTCGCGGACCTCGCCGGGAACTTCCGGGCCGATTACTCCAAAAGAGGCTTCGTCTTCGCCGATTACAGCCAAATCGACTCGGGCCTGGCTCCCGAAGGGAAAAGCGTCGGAGCGATCGTATGCCTGGATCATATTTCAAATTGGGAAAAGCTCGGCGAACGGGAGTACGAGGAAAAGAAGGGCGAAGCGGCCCGCGCGCTCATTGAGCGGCTGGATCGGATGATTCCCGGGATCAAGGGCTCAATCGAGCACTGCGAGGTCGGAACTCCCAGGACGATGCGGCGCTACACGTCGAACAGCGCGGGCGCCATCTATGGCTACGCGCAAACGCCGCGTCAGTCCGGCCATAAGAGGCTGCAAAGCAAGTCGCCGATTCCGAACCTATTTTTTGCCTCGGCCTGGTCCAATCCGGGAGGAGGCTTCACCGGGGCTATTTTGGGCGGCTGGTTCGGCGCAAGGGAGGCCGGCCGTGCCCTCTGACCGCGGGAGCCTCAGGGTTGCGTTCTCCCAGACCGAGGTCTACATGCTGCACGATTTGGTGGCGCGCGTCGACCGTATCGGAAACGACGCCATCTTGGTCCCGCAGGGTCTGACTATGAGGGATTTTTACATGTTGACGATGGTGTCCGAGAATTCCGGCTGCACCCATCACTATCTTTGCGACTGCCTCGGACTCAGCCCCGCATCCGTCAGTCTTAGGGTGAAGGACCTGTCCGGCAAGGGCTTGCTCGAGCAGAAAGTAAACTCCCGGAATCGCAAGGAATGCTTTCTTCGCTTGTCGCCGAAAGGCGTCAGGGTCGTCCGGAAGTTGAATCGGGAGCTTTCAGAGGCGTTCGAACGCCTGCTGGCCGTCTTGGGGGAAAACCGGAAGGAGTTCCGCGAATCGCTCGGGCTCCTGGTTCAGCGGCTGAGGAATCCTCCCGGGTCGTCCTGATACCGCCTTCGTTCAGACGGCCGGGCCGGACCCGCCCGGATCGGTCGGAGGCGGGGGAAGGTCGCTTTCCATCCCAAGAGGAATCTTCGCGGCGGCGCTGCCGTCGACCACGAAGATGTCCGCGTCCAGGCGGGCGCCCATCACGCCCAGCCAGCGCAGGTCGTCGCGCTCGAAGCGAAGCATGGGCGCGACCTTGCGGTGCACCGTGCAGACGAACTCGATGGAGCACTCGCCGGTCAGCGCCCCGATCTTCTGGGCGAACGGCACCAGGCGCTTGAGCATGCCTTTGACGTGATCGTCGATGGAGGCGCTGAACATCAGTTTCGATTCCATGATGAAGCCGTTCTTCTTCTCGACGTTGCCGAAGCGGCCGCGAGGGTCTCCCGTCTTCCAAGTTTGGTCGGCCGTCAGGCCGGTGCGCGCGGCGATGTCCGCGGCGGTGAGCGTGGCGCTGAGGATGCGGAAGGTGACCGAGGTCTGTTCTCTGGGGGGCATGCCGGAAGTTTAGCCGGGGCCCCCGCCGCCGTCAAGGCCGAGTCAGTGGCGGAAGTGGCGCACGCCGGCGGCGACCAGGGCGACGCCGCGGCGGTCGCAGGCCAGCGCGGCGTCCTTGTCCGAGGCGGCGCCGCCGGGGTGGAGGACGGCGGTGACGCCTCCGGCGGCGGCGGCGTGGACGTGCTCGGCGGTGAGCGCGCCGTCGGAGGCCAGCACGAGCGGCTCGCCCGCGGCCAGGATGGGATGGCGCTCCTGGGATCTTGCCAGCGCCAGGCGGACGGCGTCGAGCCGGGAGGTCTGTCCCGAGCCCACGCCGATGACGCCCGTGCCGCGGGCGATGACGGCGGCGTGGGTGCGCGCGTGCATCGCCGCGTGCCAGGCGACGGCCAGTCCGGCCATCTCGCGCTCGGTCGGGGGGCGCTTTGAGACGTTCTTGAGGGCGTCCGCGAAGGGGCGCTGGTCCCTCTCCTGGACGAGCATCCCGCCCGCGACGGCGCGCAAGTCCAGCTCGCGCGGGGCGATCAGGGCCGAGGGCAAGGTCACCAAGCGGATGTCCTTCTTGGTCTTGAGCAGGTGCAGGGCCTTCGGGGAGAAGTCGGGCGCGGCGATGCAGGACACGAACTCCTCGGCGAAGAACTCCGCGGCTTGCGCGTCGACTTGGCGGTTGGCGGCGGCGGTGCCGCGGAAGCAGCCCCGCGGGTCGCCCGCGTAGGCGCGCCTTGCGGCCTTCTCGAGGTCGGCGGCCGTCGCGAAGCCGGCGGGCACCGCGTGCTTGACGATGGCGCACGCGGGCTCGCTCACCGCGTTGGCGAGCTCCCAGGCGGTTTCGAGGTCGAGGTAGTGGCCGTACGCCAGCGGACCGCCGTAGACGAGCTTCGCGGCGTTGAGGCCCCACGGGCGCGCGCCCGAGAGCGTGTAGAACGCGCCCTTTTGGTGCGGATTTTCGCCGTAGCGCAGGTCGGCGCTCTTCTTGAGGGCGACGACGACGGCGTCCGGCAGTTCGTCCCATTCGCCGCCGAGGTATTGGGCGACCGTCGAGTCGTAGTACGCCGCGTAGTGGAACGCCTTGGCGGCCAGCGTCTGGCGGCGGTCGGGCAGCATCCGGTCGTACGCCTTGAGCGTATCGACGGCCTGCTGGTAGTCGTCGGGGTCGCAAAGGGGGATGACGGCCTTGAAGTTGCGCGCGGCCGCGCGCAGGAGCGCGGGGCCGACGGGATCGACGTAGGCCAGCACCTCGTCCTGCGAGAGGCTGGCGTCGGACGTCGCCTCGGCGAGCGGATAGAGATTGACGGCGACGAGGTCGATGCCCGGCTTCTCCCCGGAGAGCGCGGCGACGATCTTGGGATGGAGCATGCCCAGCGCGTCGGCGGGCAGGCGCTCGCCGGTGAACTCCGACAGGGACATATGCGGCGCCGCGCCTTGCCGCAGGGCGGTCGCCGTCGGTCCCGTCGCGACCAAGGTGAAGCCTAACTCGAGGAGAGCGTGGGCGAACTCGACGATGCCGGTGCGGTCGGCCACGTGGAGCAGGGCGACGCGGGGCCGGTCGCGTTCCTTGCGCGCGCTCACGGCAGCATCTCCCGGAACTGTTTTTCCGTCAGCACTTTCACGCCGAGGGCCTCGGCCTTCTTCCGCTTGGAGCCCGCCGCCTCGCCCGCGACGAGATAGGTCGTTTTCGACGAGATCGAGCCGGACGCCTTGCCTCCGAGCGATTTCACCTTTTCTTCCGCCTCCTCGCGCGTGAACGCGGCCAGCTCGCCGGTGAAGACGAAGGTCATGCCGGCCAACGGCGCCCCCGCTACGGCCTTTCGCTCGATCTTGGGCATGAGGGCGCCCGACCGGCGCAGGCGCGCGACCAGGCCGCGCCCCGTCTCGGAGGAAAAAAAGGCATGCAGCGACCGGGCCACGACGGGGCCGACGTCCGGGACGGCCCGGAAGCTCTCTTCGGACGCGGCGAGCAGCTCGTCGATGGACATGCGCTCGGCCAGCGCCTCGGCGGTCTTCTCGCCGACCTGGCGGATGCCGAGGGCGTTGAGGACGCGATCGAGGGTCCGGGCCTTGCTCGCCTCGATCTGGGAGAGAAGATTGTCGGCTTTTTTGTCCGCGAAGAGGTCGAGTTCGAGCAGGCGTTCCTTCTTCAGCGAATAGACGTCGGCGATGTCCTTGACCAGGCCGCGCGCGACCAGTTGATCGACCGCGGCGTCGCCCAGGCCGGCGATATCCATCGCCCCGCGCGACGCGAAATGCTCCAAGGTCCGTCTCAGTTGGGCGGGGCACGACGGATTGTCGCAGCGCCAAGCCACCAGGCCTTCCTCCTGGATCAGGGGGGCGCCGCAGGCCGGGCATTGCGTCGGCGGCCGGAGGTCCGACGAGCCGGCGCTCTCGACGACTTTGACGATCTTCGGGATCACCTCGCCGGCCCGCTCGATGAGGACGCGATCGCCGACGCGGACGCCGAGGCGCTTGATCTCGTCGAAGTTGTGCAGCGTGACCGACGCAATCGTCACGCCGGCGCAGAACACGGGCTCGACTTTGGCGACCGGCGTGATCGCGCCGGTCCGGCCGACGGAGAATTCGACGGCGACGACCTTGGAGGTCGCCTGTCGGGCTGGGTACTTGAAGGCGATGCCCCAGCGCGGCGAGCGCGCGGTGAAGCCCAGGCGTTTTTGCTGGGCGAAGTCGTCCACTTTCACGACCAGCCCGTCCACCTCGTAGCCCAGCTCCGGCATCGTCTCCGCGCGGAAGCGGGCGAAGTAGGCGACGACGCCGTCGATGTCGGCGAAGCGCTCATAG
>CAIQSZ010000033.1 GCA_903874575.1 uncultured Elusimicrobia bacterium | reverse complement strand
GAGCGGGCGCGGCGCGCGGCCAGGGCCCTGGCGAAGGCCTTCCCGCGCGTGAAGTTCTCCGCGGGCGCTTCCGGGCGCGCCGCCATCTGGATCAACGCGACGCCGCTGGGAATGAAGGGATTTCCGGATCGTTCGCCCGCGTCCAAGCGCCTGCCCTCTCCCGACGTCGCCGTCGACTTGGTGTACGGGCGCGCCACGGCCTTCCAGCGCGACGCCGCGCGGCGGGGCGCGCGCGTCGAAAGCGGCGCTTCCATGCTGGTCTACCAGGCCCTGCGCGCGTGGGAGTTCTGGGACCGCCCGCTGGGCGCGGCGCGGCGCGAGACGCTCGCCGGGCCGCTGATCGAAGAGGTGCTGAAATGACGCTACGCTATCTGACCGCCGGCGAGTCCCACGGGAAGGCGCTCGTCGGCATCTTGGAGGGCCTGCCCGCGGGCCTGCCGCTGCGCGCCGCCGACGTCCAGCGGGACCTCCTGCGCCGCAAGAAGGGCCACGGCCGCGGCAACCGCCAGAAGATCGAGGGCGACAAGGTCGAGATACTGTCCGGGGTGCGTCATGGACGCACGCTGGGCTCGCCGCTCGCCCTGTTGGTGCCCAACTTGGACTTCAAGAATTGGCGGGGCATCATGGACGCGGAGCCGTCCTCATCGCCCGCGCCGCGCCGCGTCGAGGTCCCGCGGCCCGGCCACGCCGACCTGGTCGGCGGGCTCAAGTACGGCTTCGACGACATGCGCGACGTCCTGGAGCGCGCCTCGGCGCGCGAGACCGCGATGCGCGTGGCGTTGGGCGCGGCCGCGCGCAGGTTCCTCTCCGAGTGCGGCGTCGTCGTCGCCAGCCGCGTCGTCGCGATCGGCGGCGAGACCGACGCGGCCTCTCCCGCCTGCCGCGCGGCGGACTTGAACGCGCGCGTCGACGGCGACCCCGTCCGCTGCGTCGATCCGGACGCTTCGGCGCGGATGGTCGCGCGCATCGACGCGGCCAGGGAGGCGGGGGACACGGTCGGCGGCGTGTTCGAGGTGTTGGTCGACGGCCTGCCCGTCGGCCTGGGCAGCTACGCGCACTGGGACCGCCGGCTCGAGGGCCCGCTGGCCGCGGCGCTGATGTCGCTCAACGCGATCAAGGGCGTCGAGGTCGGCGGGGGCTTCCGCTGCGCGGCGGCGTCCGGTTCCGAGGCGCACGACGCCTACGAGCCGCGCGGCCGCAAGGTCGGCTACCGCTCCAACCGCTCCGGCGGGCTGGACGGCGGCATGACGACGGGTCAGACCTTGGTCCTGCGCGCGGCGATGAAGCCGATCGCGACCTTGATGCGGCCGCTCGACTCCGTCGACCTGCGCACGATGAAGCCCGCGAAGGCCCATGTGGAGCGTTCCGACGCCTGCGCGGTTCCCGCGGCGGCGGTGATCGGCGAGTCGTTGACTTGCCTGGTCCTGGCCGACGCCGTGCTGGCGAAGTTCGGAGGCGACTCCATGGATGAGATCCTCCCGAGGCTGAAGGCGTGGAGGAAATGAAGCTCGTGTACCTGACCGGCTTCATGGGCGTGGGCAAGTCCGCCGTCGGTCGCGAGTTGGCCCTCCGCCTGGGGCGGCGCTTCATCGACCTCGACGCGCACGTCGAGCGCGCCGCGGGCGCGGCGGTCGCGACGGTCTTCGCGCGGCGCGGCGAGAAGGCGTTCCGCCGCCTTGAGCGCGCGGCGCTGGCGCGGGTGGCGCGGCGCTCCGGCGCGGTCGTCGCGCTTGGAGGCGGCGCTCTGCTCGACGCGCGCAATCGCGCGCTGGTCGCGCGCACCGGGACCTTGGTCCGGCTGACCTGCGCGCGCGCGGAACTGGTGCGGCGACTGCGCCCCCAGCGCGCGCGGCGGCCGCTGTTGGCCGCGGGCTCCCTGGGAGCGCGGGTGGCCGCTCTCCTGAAGGCCCGACGCGGGGCGTACGCGGGCGCGGACCTGACGGTCTCGACGACGGGACTCACGACGGAGCGGGTCGCGGCAAGGATCGCGCGGAGGCTGGGATGAGCGACGAGAAACTGTTCGTCGGAGCGGGAGTCCGGCTGAAGGCGCGGGCGTGGACGCGCGGACTGAGCCGCGGAAAGAACGTCGCGCTCGTCTCCGAGCCCGGCGTCTGGCGCCGCTACGGCCCGGGCGTCGAGAAGGCGCTCAAGGGGGCGGGACTGCGCGTCGCGCGGCACCTCCTGCCGACGGGCGAGGCGGCGAAGTCCTGGGACGCGGTCGACGAGCTCTTGTGCGTGATGCTGGAGAGCGGACTCGGGCGCGACTCGGCCCTCGTGGCGCTGGGCGGCGGGGCGGTCACCGACGCGGCCGGCTTCGCGGCGTCGATCTATCTGCGCGGCATCCCGTGGGTGAGCGTGCCGACGACTTTGCTGGGCCAGCTCGACAGCGGCCTGGGCGGCAAGACGGGCATCAACCTGGCGGGCGGCAAGAACCTGGCGGGCGCGTTCCACCGCCCCGCGGCCGTGGTCTGCGACACCGAGGTCTTGAAGACCTTGCCGCCGCGCGAGCGCGTGTCGGGCCTGGGGGAGGCCTTGAAGTACGGGCTCGTTTTCGACGCGGCGCTCTGGGATATGATGACCCGGCGCTGGGACGCGCTGGCCGCGGGCGAGGCGCGGCCGACGGACGAGGTCGTGCGCCGCGGCGCGTCGTGGAAGCGCCGGATCGTCGCGCTCGATCCCCTTGAGATGAAGGGCCCGCGCGAGCTTCTGAACTTCGGCCACACGCTCGGCCACGCGCTGGAGTCCGTCGCGGGCTTGGGCGTCCTGCGCCACGGCGAGGCCGTGATCTGGGGCATGCGCGCCGCCCTGCGCCTGTCGGTCAAGAACGCGGGCCTATCGGCCGCGGCGGCGCTGGAGGCCGACCGCTTTCTGGCCTCCGTTCCGGTCCCGACTCCCCGGCGCCTGGACCCCAAGCGCCTGCTGGCCGCCGCGCGCCGCGACAAGAAGAATCGCGGCGGCGCCGTGCGCTTCGTGCTTCTGCGCGAGATCGGCAAGGCGGTCGTGGTCTGCGTGCCCGAGGGCGAGATCCTGGCCGCGGCCCGGGAACTCTTCCTGTGAACATCCTCCTGCTCAACGGCCCGAACCTGAACCTGCTCGGCGAGCGCGAGCCCGACGTGTACGGCACGATGACCCTCGTCCGGCTGGTGAAGGCGGCGACCGCGCACGCCAAGAAGAAGGGCGCGGTCGTGCGCGCGCGGCAGTCCAACCACGAGGGCGAGCTCATCGATCTGCTCCACGCGCACCGCAAGTGGGCCGACGGGGTGGTCTTCAACCCCGGCGCCTACACGCACTACTCCTACGCGCTGCGCGACGCCGTCGCCGCCGTCGCGGCTCCGACCATCGAGGTCCACCTGTCGGACGTGACCAAGCGCGAACCCTTCCGGCGCGTCTCCGTCATCGAGCCCGTCTGCGCCGGCCGCTGCTACGGCAAGGGCCTGCGCTCCTATCTCGACGCGATCGAAATCCTTGTCCTTCTCTCTCCGGGCCGAAGGCCTTAAGCCTTTTCCTTCTTTAGATTGTCTCGGTAGTACTGAATCCAAAACTTGAGGAGTCTATCGAACTCGGGCTTGGCTGTCGTTAAATCGATCTCTACCGCTTTAAACCTACCGTCAGGCTTGGTCGTCAACGCGGCGGCCTTGAGAACCCCTTGAGTTGAAAGTAAATACGATCGCAGTTCGTTCTTTCCAGCGGCATCACTGAATTCGCCGATGATTATTTCGGTTTTGCCTCGGAATTTGGTGACAGCGAAATGTTTGTGTTTGACGGAGTTTATGGCATCCACTGCGAGTTCTTGACCTTTGAACTGAAAGCCCAATCTTCGAACCGTCTCGCCTATACAGCTACTTTTCTCCGTTGCCTCTTCTATTAAAGCCGCCAATGCTTGACTTACTTCTTCACTACCGCTTCCCCCACCGGCGACTACCACAAACGCCGGAATTCCGGGAGCCTGCGGCAACGCGGAAGCGCTCATGCCTGGCCACCCACCGCTAAGCTGGCGCACGAGAGCGGCGGCATTCGGTGCGTCAGCGCGAGCCGAGGCCGCTGACGGTATCAGGGTGAGTCCGGCGATAATCAGAAATGAACCTTTGGTCATAGTTCTCTCCTCATGGATTACTTTAATTCTAGCGGGCATTCTGGAATTTGTTTTAGGCTGGTTGGGCCAATATCTCAGCTCCTTAGGTCCCTAGCTATCGTAGGCCCTTAGGGCATCCGACCACTGGCGGATAACGCTTGGTGGGGTTATACTGCGTTCTATGGTCAGAGCGATTTATCTTCTGGCCGCCTTCCATTTTTTTAACTTCGCCGTTAGTCCTCTTTTCTCTTGGGGCGGCGAAGGTGCTGATTTTGATAAGGATCCAACCCCTAAAGACCAGAAACAGGGCAGCAATCCTGACCAGACGCCGACGACCAAACCGGTCCCCACCCTCGGCGGAGAAACGCCGCCGACGCCTCCCCCGGACCTGCCGCCTCGGGCGCCGACGCCCCCGAAGCCAGCCGTCGTCGCGGAAGCCGCCCCGGCAAAGCAGGCGGCGCACGAAGCCATAAAACAAGGGAACCTCCCCGAAGCCCAACGGGTTGTGAGCGAGGCCGCTCGGCGATTTCCCGGCGATACCGAACTGCGCGCCGCCCGGGACTATATCAAGCTCCATCAGCACGCCGTCCGCGCCGAGGCCATGCTCACCTTGCTGGGGAACGACGGCGGCAGCCTGTTCGGACGCCAATGGGGGCTCAGCCGCGAGGGAGACCGATACTGGGATGT
>CAIQSZ010000032.1 GCA_903874575.1 uncultured Elusimicrobia bacterium | reverse complement strand
CCCGAAGCGACCATACCGGCCGGGTCTTGTCGAGGCGGGATTTGCGGCGCATCGCGCAGGACGCGCTGTCGGGCATGGACGCAGGCCGAAGCGAGGCCGCGGCCGTGCGCGAAGCGACGCGCGCGCACTCGGCAGGTTTCTCGATAGTCCATCGAATCCCGGATGCTCGTCTTTGGACCGACCAACTTCTGACCAAGGCGCGCCCCGTGCACCTGCGCCTGACGCCGCAGGCCGACGCGCGCGAAGCCTTGCGCCTCCTGGCCCGCGACCCTGAGGTGGAATTGCGGCTGGTCGACATCGACGGCTCCGCCGATCCCATGGCCGTATTCGATCTGATGATCGCGCAAGCCAGAGCCCACCCGAGGAAAAAAGTTGTTTTTATTTTCGAGGACGCCGACCGAATCAAGCCCGGGGTGGTCGCGGCCCTCGACAGGCTGTTGTACCCCAAAGCTCCCAAGCGTCCTTTGATGCCGTCCAACGCGCGCATCCTATTCATCAGCCACCAGGATTCGCTGCTCTCCCTGTCGCCCGCCGCGCGCTCGTGGTTCGTGGAGTTCGCCGAGGGAGACTCCGGCTGGGCGTGGGACGCCGTCGCCGAAGAACTGCATGCCGCCGCGTCGGCCGCTTTGCCCGGACTGAGCGATTTCCTGCTGGACTGGGCCGTCGGCCTCTACCCGCAATTGCACCGGACTAGGTCCAACTCGTCCGCGGGGCTGTCTCAGTCGTCCTTTCGCGACTTCCTCCGGGCACTGGCCTCCGCCGCGCGCGAGTCATTGAGTGGTAACCTGAGCATCGAAGAACTCGTTAACCGCTTAGAAGCGGCGACCCGGAAAATTATTGCCCTGGCGGATTTTACCCCAAATCAGAACGCGACCGCGAAGCTGAGGCTGTTGAAGCTTGGATACGGCTCCCGAAGATTGGGACACCCGCTTGGGAGCGATGATGGAACGCTCGCCGCCCTCGCCCGCTCTAGGATCGCATTCGGCATGGCCGAGCAAAGCGCCCCCGAAACGGTCCTCCGGGAACTGGGCCAGATGACCCAAGACCACGCCGCTTTCCTGCCTTGGTGGCCGATCGGCATCGCAGACCTGCTCCCGTTGGACCTCGGCCGAGCCCTGGTGGCGTCAGGAGAGTTTGAGGTGAATGATTCGATCCCCGCCGCGTACACGCCCGGCGGAACCGTCGTCACGCGCGAAGACGACGGGAAATCCGTCTCCCGCTTGGAGTTCGCTCCCGGCGGACAGGATCATTTCGAACCGCGCCCCCGCCTCAGTCTCGACTATCGGATCGACGCTCAGGCCGTCACGCCCGATGGGAAAATCTACGCCGCCGGCGGAGGCAATAGAGTCCGCATTTTCCATTTCACAAGTCGGGGCCCGGTCCCAATCAGTCAGGAGCTCGTCGTCGGACCGCGGCTCGATTACGGTCGGATCGAGCAAATGGCGTTCACGCCCGACGGATCGGTTCTCGTCACGGTATACGATATCCACGAGCCGCAAATCCGCGTTTTCCGCCGCAAGGGTCTGAACGCGTATGTTCAAGTCGGCCCACCGCTCAAGCTGGACCCGAGCCAAGCAGGATCGTCCCTGACGGTCGATCCCAAAGGCCGAACATTCGTCGTGGGCGGTCTCGATCAAGCCCGCGTCGTGCGCCTGAAAAGTAGATCCGGAATATACGCCCCGGTCGACCCCGCGCTGGATTCCCGTTATCGAGTCGATTCCCTGGCGATCGGACCCGGCGACACCGTCGCCCTGGGCAGCGACGCGACCGTCCGCGTCCTGCGCTTACGGCGAAGCGCTGGCCGGGCGAAGTGGGTTCCCGTGGGCCCCGCGCTCGACCACGACGGCGTCGTCCACTCCGTATCATTCGTGTCCGGCGGGAACTCTCTCCTCACGGGCACGGGCTCGGAAGTCCGTTTCTTCTTTTTCAACCCTGCCCAAAATGCATATCAGCCGTACGGCCACGCGCTCGAACCGTTCGGCCCGGGAGGCCGGGTCGTATCCATGGAGCCTTCCGCCGACGGACGAATGCTGGCCGTCCGCGGCGAATGGGTCCTGAAGATCTACGCTCTGTCGCACTTCATCGTCCCGAACGACGGTCAAGGGGCCGTCCTG
>CAIQSZ010000031.1 GCA_903874575.1 uncultured Elusimicrobia bacterium | reverse complement strand
CTGTTTTCGGACATCGATGTTCCGCGCGCTCAGCCGCGCCGAAAGCCGGGGCAGCCGGCTGTCGCCGCGGATTTGAAGGGAACCCTTGCCGATTTTGGCGTCGAAGCGGCGGATCTCGAGACGCTCTTGCTCTTCCCGCACGTCGACGGCCAAGTCGCGCAGCTCAAGGCCGGCCGCGGGGATTCGCAGGCCGGGCAAGGCCCCGGTGAGCTGCCCCGTCAGGCGCGGCCGCGGCAGACGTCCGTTCAGGGCGCCTTCGAAATGGAGCTGCCCGCCGGGGTCCGCCTCAAGCCCCGCCCACAACGCCGTCAGTAGGCGGGCGTCGATGACCGGCGCCGACAGCGCGACGTCGAAGGGCAGATCGGGCGCCGCGGGATTGATCAACCGCCACGGCACGCGGCCTTTCGCGCGCACCGGCACGTCCAGCAGGGTCGTTCGCGCCTCAAAGGCGTCGATGACGATCCATGCATCCACCATGCGCGCTTTCAGCAGGACTTGGGGGAGTCTTACGCCGGCCGCCGCCGCGCTCGACAGCGCGAGGCGGCAGAAACCGGCGGGTCTCTCCAGGTCGCCGTCGAGCTGTACGCGTCCCTCCAGCACGCCTTCCACGCCCGCGCCGGGCCGCAATACTCGCGCCAGCGGGGCCAGGTCCAGGGCCGCGGCCCGCGCTTCAAAATGCAGAGTCCGGGCGCCGACGCTCGCCCTGGGAACGTCGAGGATACCGCCGCCCGAGCGCAGGCGCAGGCCCTGGAGGTTGAAACGCGCCGCGCCCGCGATGTCGGCATGGCCGCCGGCGTCGGCCGCCAACGGTTCGGCGCCGACGGGCGTCAGCGTCAACTCGTTCCAGCCCACCCGCCACCCTTCGTCGAGACGTTTCAAGGGGCCGGAATAGCGAAGCTCCGAGCCGTTCTCGAAGCGGGCCTTGACGCGGCCCGACAGGTTTTCCGCCGTGCCTTCCAAGTCCAAGCGCGCGGCCGCGATATTCCAGCCTCCCGGGCCTTGGCCGCTCCAGCGTAAATCCGCGGCCTCCGCGCGCAGGCGCAGGGCGCCCGGCCGGCGGCTTCGACGCTCAAAGACGAGATTGATTTCGCGGGCGCTCCTCTTTCCGTCGGAAACCCCCGCCAGGAGCATGCGCGCCTCGACGCCGGGATCGTTCCAGGCCCCATGCCAGGTGCCGGAGGCCGATAGGACTCCGTGCAGGCTTTCCAGCGGCGGCCCCCAGGAGGCCAAGGAGCCCATATCGGAGACGGACAGGTGGAAATGTCCGGCGCTTGCGCGCGCGGGGGCGTCCAGCTTCGCTTCGGCCGACAGGGTGAAGGCGTTCGCCGCAAGTCTCAACCGCGCCGTCCCGCGGCCTCTCGTGAGTTCCGCCTGCAACCGGCCGGAAACGGGGGGCAGGCCGGCCTTGGATCGCGTCCAAGTCTTCCGCACCGGAAGATTCTCGAACCGGAGGTCGGCGGCCGTCGTCGCGCCGGACCGCGAGATTTCCCCGTCGAGGCCGCCGTCGTTGAGGCGGCCGCTCGTTTTAAGGCTCCAATCGGATCCCTCGCTGGTCCATTCGACGACGCCCGAGTGCCTCAATTGCAGACGGGCCGGCAACGGGACGAACAGGGCGGCCAGGCGCTCCAACGGAACCTCGCGGCTGCGCAGCCGCGCCGTCGCGCGCGCGCGGCCGGACAATGGAATTTCCCCGCGGCCTTCAAGGCGGCCGTCGCCGAAGGCGGCGCTCAGGCGCTCGATGAGGACCTTATCCCGCGAGAGGCGTCCCTGCGCTTCGATCTGGGTGAACACCGCGCCGCCGTAGAGCAATCGGCCTCGGCGAATGGAGACGCTCAGGGCTTCGAACGCGGGGTCGAGGAGCCCCGACTTCCCGGCCGCGGGCGCGGAGGATGTCAGGGAGCTTCCATCGAGCACCGGCCCGTCGAGGACGATCGAATCGATCGCCAGGCGTCGTCTCAACAGCGCCGCCCAAGATAAACCGACCTCGACGGAGTCCGCTTTGAAGAGGACGCGGCCTCCGGCGGCTTCGCGCAGCACGACGCCGTCGGCGCTCACCGCGGCGAACGGACTTCCTCCGATTTTCTCGATCTCAAGCCGTAAAGACGAGCGTCGTTCCACGAACCGCGAGGCCCACCCGATGGCGCGGCGTTGGAGAAAGCGCGGGGGGGAGGCCAGCAGGACGGCGCATCCCGCCAAGAGGGCCGCGAAGAGAACGCCCAGGCGTCTCATCAGAATACCTCGCCCACCGAGAAGTGAACGGCGGTTCGGTCGCGGAACTTCGTTCCGCCTTGCGGCCGCAATTGGTAGCCCAGCTCGAGTCGAATGGCTCCGATCGGGCTATGCAGGCGCAAGCCGCCGCCGGCGCCGTAAGCGAGATCGTCGATGCCCTTGAGCCGCGCCCGCGAGTCCGGATTGGCGGGCGCGGACGTGAAGAGTTGGCCCGCGTCGAGGAAAACGACGCTGAAAAGAGCCTTGTAGATGCGGCGCCGGATTTCGAAGTTGCCGACCATGAACGACGTGCCGCCCAGGGGCTTGCCGTCGACGTCTTTGGGCCCCAACTGCCGTTCCGGATACCCCCGGACCGAATTCGCCCCGCCCAGGAAGTAGCGCTCGTAAATCGGGATGATGTCGTCGGATTTTCCCGAGCGAGGTTGGATGAGCCCTCCCTGCGCCCCTTCGAAAAACGTCCAGCCGCCGACGGTGTCGAACCGGCCGGCCCGGCCTTCGTATTTGTGGAATCCGACGTCGCCCGGGCCGAACTCGAGCCCTTCCTCGAAACTGCCGATAAGACGCCAGCCGTTGCGCGGCAGGAAAGGATCGTCGGTCGTGTCGTAGCGCAACGACGGGCCCGCGGCGCTGACGTTGGTGAAGCCGGCGGTCTGCGCCTCGGCGCTGGCGCGTTTCAGCCGCGTGCCCGAGAAGCGATAGCGCAGGCTCAGCCACAACAGCGAATTCAGACGCCGGTCGAGGCTCGTGCGCAGCGTCGTCGCGTCCGAATCGTAGGCCTCGCGCTTGCGCCATTCCTCCGACAAGTTGGCGCGGGCGTCCCAGCGGGTTCCGAAAAGATAGGGCTGGATGAGGTCTCCCTCCAAACGAGTCGTTTGGTATTTGGCGGGCTGGGTGAGAAAGCCGGAAAACGTGGACTTGACGTCGAGACGGCGCGCGCCGCCGAAAAAATTAAGGTCTTCCAAGCCGACCGTCACGCGTTCCTTGGTTTCCGAGCCGTAGCCCGTCGCGCCCTTGAAGAATCGCGCGTCCCTCTCCTTGACCTTCACGTCGAGGTCGAGCCGCCGCGCGGACGAGGAGGAGACGCGCATATCCACGAAGTCGAAGCAGCCGCTGGCATAGAGGCGCCGGTTTCCTTCAAGTATCCGGCCGTAGTCGAAGAGCATTCCCGGAGCGACGCCGAGTTCCCGGCGGATGACGTTTTCCGGCACGTCCCGGTTGCCCGCGACGTTCATCCGGCCCAGCCTGAATTGCGTCCCCTCGACCAGGCGCAGCCGCAGGTCCGCCAGGCGGCCCTCCCGCGCCGCCGCGGCCGTCGCGATGGAGACCTGCATGAATCCGAGGTCCTCGTACGCGGAGCGCACGCGGCGCACGCTTTCGGCCACGCGCTCCTCCCGCAGCTCGGCGCCGGGCTTCAGCTTCGCGCGGCGCGTCAACTCGTCGGACGACAGCGCCTGATTGCCCTCGAAACGCAACGCGCCCAGCCGCGGCGCGCCTTCGGCGCAGCGCGCCTCCTCGGCATGCAGCCACAAGGGCAGAACCGCGAATAAGGCCAGCAACGCCGGGCGGCCGGGGTACACGCGCTATGATAGCAGTGATGCCGGCCGCCGGACCGGGGCCGCGTGAACGGGCCGAGGAAAATGAGGTAGGATAAACCCATCATGAAGAATGAAAAAGCGGCGTTCAAGTACGACTGGTTCGCGCTGGGCGATCTCAACGGGTTCTTCGGCCTGGCGTTCGACAACATGACGAACCTGTCCTTTCTCGCCGGCATCCTGATCTTCGCGTTCGGCTTTCCCGCGGAGATCGTCTACAAGAAAATGTTCCCGGGCACGGCCATCGGCGTGCTGTTCGGCGATCTGGCGTACACCTGGATGGCGTTCCGCCTGGCGAAAAAGACGAACAATCCCACGGTGACGGCCATGCCCCTCGGCCTGGACGCGCCGTCCACCATCGGCGTGGCGCTTGCCGTGCTGGGGCCCGCGTTCCTGGCCATGAAGGGCTCCGGCATGAACGAGCACGACGCCGGCATGGCGACCTGGTACATCGGCATGGCCACCATGGTCTTCATCGGTCTCTTCAAGCTGGTCTTCTCCTTCTTCGGGGCCTGGGTGCAGAAGGTCGTGCCTCAGGCGGGATTGCTGGGTTCGCTGGCGGGCATCGGCCTGGCGCTCATCGGCTTCATCCCTCTCATGGACGTCTTCGCCACGCCCATCGTGGGCATGGCGGCGCTGGGCCTCATCTTCTACACCCTCGTCGCGGGCATCCGTCTTCCGAAGAATTT
>CAIQSZ010000030.1 GCA_903874575.1 uncultured Elusimicrobia bacterium | reverse complement strand
TACGGACGCGGGGTCCACGCGCGGCGTCGTCCGCCGCGTCGCGGCCGAGGCCCATTTGATCTCCCCGCGCGACGGCGCGAGGAGCCCGGCGCGCAGGCGCGCGGCGGCGGCGGGCCCCGTGTCGGGGCCGCAGCCGAAGAAGCTCTCCACTCGTCCGTCCAGGCGGCGCAGGAGGCGCACGCTCATCCCGCGGTCGCAGCCGGCTCCCACGTCCTGCACGCGGCCGTCTTCCATCCGGGCGGACGTCCATGAGGTTTCCTCCAAGAACGCCTCTCCGTAGTCGGCGCCGGAGAGCGCGGCGGCGTACGCGTCGGCGGCGGAGGCGTCCAGGCTCACTCGCTCTTCTTCCGCGGCCAGGTGACGGTGACGGTGGTGCCCTGCCCCAGGGTGGAATGCAGCACGGCCTTGCCGCCGTGCAGTTCGGCCACCTTGCGCACGAAGGGCAGCCCCAGGCCCATGCCTTCCTGCTGGCCGGTGAAATCCTTTTCGATCTGGTGGAAGCGGGAGAACACGGTTTCTTGATGTTCCGGCGGCAGTCCGGGGCCGCTATCCGTTACGGAGATGACGGCCCAGTCGTCGTCGGACGCGGCGCGAACCACGACGACGCAGTCCGGGTTCGGGTCGAACTTAAGCGAGTTCTCGATAAGGTTCTTGAGCACTTCGACCAGCATGCCGCGATCGGCGTCGAGCGTCAGTTCCGTCGGCCGATAGTCCACCTTCGCCCGCTTGGCCCGGATTTTTTCCGCCAGGGCCTTGAGCGCCTCGGCCACCGCCTCGTCCAGCTTCACTTCGGATCGACGCGCGGCGGCGTCGGGCGTCTCCAGGGTGGTGTAGCGGATCAGCTTGTCCACCAGTTCTCCGACCTTCACGCCCTGTTCGTTGATGGAGCGCGCGGCTTTTAAAGCCGCGGGGGCGGCCTTTTCCGGGTCCATGCCGGACAGCAGGATGTCCGAGAAGCCGATGACGACCGACAGCGGAGTCTTCAACTTGTGGGAGATCAAGGACAAGAAACTGCGCTTGAGCGCCTCCTGACGCCGGACCTCGGTCTCGTCGCGGAACACGAACAGCCGGCCTTCGCCGCCGGGCAGGGGCGTCTTCGTGGCTCGGCCGGCCACCACCAGCAGGGTCGGCTCCCGGCGCGTGGCCGTGAAATCCCCGCCTTCGCTCAACAGTTCGGCCGTGGGGGGGGCCACGATCATGCCCTTGAACGCCTCGGCCATGTCGGCTAAGCCGGAGCCCAGAAGCTTTCGGGCGGATTCGTTGGCCAGGACGACGCGTCCGCCTGCGTCGGTCAGCACGGCGCCGTCGTGCATCTGCGAGAACACGGCGGCCAGCCTAAGCTTCTCGTCGCGCAGCCCCGCGAACAAGCGCGCGTTTTCCAGGGCCACTCCCGCCTGCGACGCGAACGCCTCGAACGCGCTCAGGTCTCCGCGGTCGAACGGGCCGCCGCGCTTGTTGATCGCCTCGACGACGCCGAGCAGACGTCCCTTCAGCAGGATGGGCACCGCCAGGATGGAGCGCGTGACGAAGCCGGACCGCTCGTCCATCGCGGGCGACCAGCGCGGGTCGCGGCGCGCGTCGTTGATGATCTCGGGCTTAAGCTCCCTCGCCACCGTGCCCGCGATTCCCTGTCCCGGCTTGAGGCGCACCTTCGCCGCCTCCTCACCCAGCCCCAGAGCCACGTCGAAGTACAGTTCGTTCGTCTCCGAATCCAGGAGCAGCAGCGAGGCTGTTTCCGCGTCCACCACGCGCGCGGCCAGTTGGATCACCGTCCTGAGAAGCTCCGCCGGTTCCAGCTTCGACGACAGCAGGCGTCCTCCTTCAAGCAGCAGCTCCAGCCGCCGGGCTTCCTTTGTGGACATGGGTCCAGTGAGTATAGAGGAAGGGGGGTGCGGGCGCAAGTCGCCCGCGTCCTGGACAATTTTCTTTCGTCGCGCTATGCTCTGGAGGTGAAAGCATCCCGCGTCTTCTCCGCGCTGGTCCTCGTCGCCGCGTGCGGCCTTTCCGCCGCGGCCAAGCCGCGCGAGAAGGACGTCCTCACCCGGTTCAACCTGGGCAAGGACGAGGATCGCATCCGTCTGGCCCCCGCGCTGGCCCGCATGAAGGACCGTAAGTCCGTGGACGCGCTCCTGCAGGCGCTCGACTATCGGCGCGGCAACCCGCGCGAGTCCCTCGCCATCACCGACGCGCTGGGCCGATCCGGCGATCCGCGCGCCGCCGCGGAACTGGCCGACGGTTGGGACTATTTGCGCACCATGGCCATGCAGTCGGGCGAGTTGGCCGCGAACCTGCAGACCCTGCGCGGCAAGATACTGGAAGCCCTGTCGCGCTGCGGCGGGGAACAGGCGTCCGCCATCGTGGCGGAAGCCGTCAACGACAAGGACCCGCGCGTCGTCGAGGAAGCCGTCCGCGGCCTGGGCCGCCTGCAGGTCAAGGACGCCGTGTCCGCCCTCCAGACCCTGGCCGGCCAAGGCGGCAGCATGACCCGGGCGGTGTTCGAGGCTTTCGCCGACATCGGCGACCGGCGCGCCGTTTCCACCTTGGAGCAGGGCCTGGCCAATCAGGACAAATTCGTCGAGGTGGAATCCGCCTACGCCCTGGCCAAGCTGGGCGACGCGAAGATGTCGTCCCGCCTGGAAAGCTACCTGAAGAACGATCCCGGCGCCGAGAAGGTGGGCATCCTGGCCGCCTACTACCTGGCCAAGCTGGACCGCGCCTCCGGCTTGGAGCATCTCGAAGTTCTGATGAAGAAGAAGGACTCCATCTACGCCGTCCTGGCCGCCGACGCCTTGGGCCAGTGCGGCAACCCGCGTGCCGTCCTTCCCATGACCGAGGTCGTCCGCTCCGACGACTCCGCCGTCCGCCTTTCGGTCGCCCGCGGCCTCGGCCTGCACGGCGGCGGCCGCGCCGTTTCCGCCCTGCGCAAGCTGGCTTCCGACTACAACGCGGGCGTGCGCGCCGCCGCCCTTTCCTCCCTCGTCGCCTTGGGCGAGTCGGATTAGCCGCGGGGACCTGTGGACAGACCGTCGCAGACCCGCTATTCTTCAACGTGCGCGCCGGGCGCGCGCCTCGATTCGAGGAGAGGTGGCCGAGCGGTTTAAGGCAGCGGTCTTGAAAACCGCCAACCTGCAAGGGTTCGTGGGTTCGAATCCCACCCCGTCCGCCAAAATTCGCATATAAGCCATTGAAATTCTTACGCTATTGGATCGGCCTTCCGGGCGG
>CAIQSZ010000029.1 GCA_903874575.1 uncultured Elusimicrobia bacterium | reverse complement strand
CGCCGCCGCCGCCTGGCCGCGACCGCCCTCATGATCGTGTCCGGCTTCGGCCTGTTCGCCGCGCTCTCGAGATGAAACCATGAACGCCATCCGCTTTCAAAAAGTCGGCAAGATCTACCGCCGCTCCCATCTCGGCAGGCTGACGGAATCCGTCGGCCTGGACGGACTGGACCTGGACGTCCGCGAAGGGGAGGTGTTCGGCCTATTGGGGCTCAACGGCTCCGGCAAGACCACCGCGATCAAGCTGATCATGGGCCTGCACCTGCCCACCACCGGCGACGTCGAGGTCCTGGGCCGCCGGATGCCCGACGTGGAGGTGCTGGCGCGCATCGGCTACGCGCCGGAGGCCGCCTACCTCAACAAGTCGCTGACCGGCCGGGAGAACCTGCGGCTGTTCGCCGCGCTCTCGCGCGTCCCCGCGCCCGCGCGCGAGGCGAAGGTGGAGTCGATGATGACGAAGGTCGGCCTGGGGCACGCGCTCGACAAGCGCCTGTCCGAGTACTCGAAGGGCATGCTCCAGCGCGCCAGTCTGGCGCAGGCCCTCATCCACGACCCCGAGCTGGTGATCCTCGACGAGCCCGTCACCGGCCTGGACCCGCTCGCCATCAAGGAAGTGCGCGCGCTGATCCTGTGGCTGAAGGCCCGCGGCAAGACCGTCCTGTTCTCCTCGCACGACATCTCGGAGGTCGAAAAAGTCTGCGACCGCATCGGCATCCTCAGCGGCGGCCGTCTGGCCCGTACGATGACGCAGGACGAATGGCGCGGCAAGCCCGACGCCCTGGAGAACGCCTTCGCCGCGGCGGTCACGCGCACCGACGGCGTCGGCGAAATCCGCCTGGACTGATATGGAAACCATCAAGGCCGTCTTCTCTTATACCTTCCGCGAGCACGTCCGCAACAAAGTCTGGCTGGGCGGGGCGCTGTTCGGACTGGTCATGCTCGCCGGCGGGCTGGTCGTCTCCGCGCTGGCGGCCGACGAGCGCGGACGCGTGATGCTGGACTTGGGCCTGGCCGCCAACGAGATCATCGCCTTGGTCTCCGTCGTGTTCCTGACCGTGCACCTCATCCTGCAGGAGATCGAGTCGCGCTCCGTGTTCCTGATCCTGACGCACCCCGTGCGCCGCTGGCACTACCTGATGGGCCGCTTCCTGGGGACCCTCGGCGCCGTCGGCGCGGGGCTGGCCGCGATGGGCCTGGCGCACTGGGCCCTGCTGAAGCTCCTCGGCTGGGGCGGAGACGGCTGGTACCTGGCCGCGTGGCTGTGCTCGTTTGGAAAAGTCGCGGTCATGGGCGCGCTCGCCCTCCTGCTGTCGCTGGCGCTGACCTCCGAGGCCGCGGCGATGGCGTTCTCCGTCTTCTTCTGGATTCTTGGTCATTTTTCCGCCGAGCTGCGCTTCGTCGCCGACAAGTCCGGCAACGCGCTCCTGCGCTCGGCCCTGCTCGTCTTCTCGTGGGCCGCCCCGGATTTCGCCCACTTCGACTATCGCAACGCGTGGCACGCCGGCGCGCCGGACCCGCGTTGGATGGCGGCGGGCGCCGTGTACGCGCTCGCCTACGCGGGCGCGTGCTTCGCCCTCTCGGTCCAGGTGTTCGAGCAGAAGGAGTTCTGATGCGCCGGGCGCCGCTGGCCGTCGCCGTCGCCGCGTTCGCGCTGGCCCTCGCGGTCCAGCCGGTCCTGAGAGAGAGGGCGCGCGCCTTCCCTCCGCTGTCGTCGCTGCCCTCCACGCCCTACGTCCTGCAGGACGCCGGGCTCGTCAGCGGCGGACTGCGCGCCGCCGCGGCCGACCTGGCCTGGGCGCAGCTGCTCCAGTACAGCGCCGGCGGGCTGGACACGATGACCGACGCGCCGGGCCGTCCGTACGATCATCTCAAGGACCTCGGCCTGCGCGTGGCGCGGCTGGATCCCTCCTTCCACCGAGCTTACCTCTACGCCGCGGGCATCCTCGCTTGGTTTCGCAACGTCGACCGCCCCGACGAGGCCGTCGAGGTCCTGCGCGAGGGGATGCGCGCCGACCCCGGCGAAAGCAGCTACCCCGTCTACATCGCCGCGATCGCCTTCAAGAAGAAGGGCGACACGGACAAGATGGTCGCTTTGCTGGAATCCACGCTCTCCGATCCGCACAGCCCCGTCGAGATGAAGACCATCCTGGCGAACGTCTACAAAAGCCGCGGCGAGTACGAAAAGGCGCTCTCGGTCTGGGGCGCCGTCCTCGACGACGCCGGCGCGGCGCGCGAGTGGCCGCGCGCGCGCCTCCAGCTCGCCGAGATCAAGGCCCTGCGCAAGTCCCGACGCGCGAGCGCGAGACCGCCGGCGCGGCCGCGTCAGTAGAAGCTGGCGTCGTGCCCGACAAGACGGCCCTCGCGGTACACGAACTTCGCCGAGAAGAAGCGGTCCGCGTCCAGCCACGGCAGAAACACGCGGTCCCCCTCCCACAGAGGGAGATCAAGCAGTTTGCCGTCGTCCACCCACTCGAGGGTGCCTTCCGGGCAGTCGCCGATCCGCCCCTCGAAGCGCGTCGCGGTGTAGACGAACACCACCCAATCCGAGCCGTCCTTGAACGCCGGAAAGGTGAGCACTCCGCGCAGACGCGGGTCCAGCAGGTTCAGGCCCGACTCCTCGCGCACCTCGCGGACCACGCACTCGTCGGGCGACTCGCCCGCCTCGAACTTTCCGCCCAGGCCGTTGTACTTGCCGCGGTGCGCGTCGCCTTCTTTCTTATTGCGGTGCAGCATCAGCGTACGTCCGCCGGCGCGGATATAGCAAAGGGTGGCGACGATGGGCCTCGGGGCACGGGACATGGGACCGGCATTATAGCTATACTCGAACCGCACGCTCATGGCCGTCGACCTCGGACTTGCCGTCGTCGTCGTCGCGTTCGCCCTCCTCGGCTGGAGAATGGGCGCGGTCCGCCAGTCCGCGCACTTGGCGGTGATGGTGGGCGCGTATTTCCTATCGAACGCGCTCGCGGGGCCGCTGGCTCCCTTGGCCGAGGCGCGCCTTAAGTTCTCCCCGCCGACGATCAAGGTGGGACTTTCCGCCGCGCTGTTCTGCGGCCTCGTTCTGGCCGGAGACCTGGCCGTCCGCCGCGCCCTCGCCGGACGCGCGGCCGGCCGCGCCGACCGGGTCGGCGGCTTCGTGTTGGGGACGGGCAACGGCGCGGCGATCGTCTACATGTCGCTCTGCGCGCTGTTGATCTTCGAGAAGGCGCACGCCGGGGCGCTCGGCCGGATGACGGCCGCCTTCAACCGCTCCGCCGCGGTCGCCTCCGCGCGCTCCCACAATTATTTCGCGCGCACGGCCCCGGCCGCAGCGCGCCGTTGACCATGATGAGCCGACTCAAGATATGGGAACGCTCGATCGGCGCCAAGATCTTCTCGATCGCGGCGGCCATCGTCGCCATGATGCTGGGCGTCTCGGTCATCAACGCGCGCTACGCCGGGGAGATCGCCCGCGACCTCGACACGGTCGCCAACGGCTACATCGTCGCCTACGGCGCGCTGGCGCGCGCGCACGTCAGGAGCCTGGAAGCGTCGTTGAACGCCCGACGCATGTTCATCGACAAAATCGCCCTCGAATCTCCCGAGGCGTACCGGGCGGCGGAACGCAAGGTCGTGGTCGCCAACAAGGAATTCCGGGACGAGCTGGACCTCGCCGATTCCATCCTTCGGACGGAACAGGAAAGCCCCCGGCCGTTCATCGGCCGCGAGGCGGTAGGACGGGTGCGGGACATGATCGTCGTCCTGCGAGGCGAGCAGGCGCGGTTCGAGGAATTTTTCGCGCGCGATCGGGCCCGCGTCCGCAGCGGGGACCTCGTCGGCCTGATACGAAGCATGGCCGAACTGGACCGGTTCCGCGACGCGTACAACGCGACGATGGAGAACGCCCGGCGGTCCATGCTGGAAGCCGCGCGGGGCGCCTCCGCGAAGGCGGGGCGCAGGCAGAAGCGGATGATCGGGCTGAGCTTCGCCCTCGTCCTCCTGACCTCTTTGCTCGCCCTGGGGCTGGCCGCCATGATCACGCGAAGCATGGTGCGCCCGGTGGTCCGCCTCGTCGCCGGGACGAAATCCGTCGTCGAGGGTCGCCTCGATCTCGACCTCCCCGTCACCAGCCGCGACGAGATAGGCCTGCTGACCGGCAGCTTCAACTTGATGACCCGCGAGTTGGGCAAGGGCAAGCGCGCGCGCGACATGTTCGGCCGCTACGTGGACCCCCGCATCGTCAAGGACCTGATCGAAAGGCCCGAATTGGTCGCCAGCGCGGGCGAGCGCCGCGTCATGACCGTGATGTTCTGCGACATCGCCGGGTTCACGACGATGAGCGAGCGGATGGCTCCGGCCGAGCTGCTGGTCCTGCTGAACCGCTACTTCAGCTTGATGTCCCAGGCGGTCGGCGACAACGGCGGCGTGATCGACAAGTACATCGGCGACGCGGTCATGGCGTTCTGGGGCGCCCCGTTCTGCGACGCGTCCGAGCAAGGGCTTCTCGCCGCGCGGGCCGCGCTCGCGGGCGCGGCGGCCGTGGCCTCGCTGCGCGCCGACGCGCCCGGCGCGAACGTGCGCTTCGGCGTCGCCACGGGCGAGGTCGTCGTCGGCAACATCGGCTCGGAAACGACGCGGAGCTACACCGTGATCGGCGACGCCGTCAATCTCGCCTCCCGGCTCGAGGGCGCCAACAAAGCCTACGGCTCGGGCAACCTGATCTCGAAGCCGACGGCCGACATGATCGCGGGCGCCATGGAGTTGCGCGAGATCGACACGATCGTCGTGCCGGGCAAGTCGCAGGCCAAGCGCGTCTACGAGATTCTGGGCGCCCGGGGCGCCGTCGCGCCGCGGCGCCTCGAACTGCGGGACGCGTACGCCGCGGGGCTGGAGGCGTATCGGCGCGAGGCGTGGGCCGAGGCGCGAAAAGCGTTCGAAGGCGGCCTAACCCTCGATCCCGGCGACGGCCCCGCGAAGGTCATGGCCGCCCGCGCCGCCGCTTTTCAGGACGCGCCCCCCGCCCGCCCTTGGGACGGGACCTGGGTCGTCACCCAAAAATAGCGGCGGCCTTCAATCCGCGAGGCCGCGGAAGCACGCCCCGTAGGCCGCCCGCACGCCGCCGCTGCGCAGCAGGAAAACGAGCGCGGACGTCAGCACGATCGAGCAAAGGACCACGGCGTGGACCACCGACTCGATTTCCCCGCCGTGAGGAAAGCCCGCGTGCAGCGGCACGGTCGCCAGGACCGCGGCGGCCAGGCCTTTCGGAGCGAGCGCGGCGGCCACGGCCGCGTCGTCGCGCGTCGTCTTCGCGTCGAACGAGAGCCGGACCACGGGAATGCGCGCGGCGTAGATGAGGACGGTGGCGCCGAGCGCGACGGCCCAAAGCCACGGTTCGGACGACTTCATCTGCAGCCCGATGTAGACGAAGAAGAAAGCCTTGGCCAGGAAAACGATCTCGGCGTAGATCCGCTTCTCCAGCCCGCTGACCGTCGCCGGCCGGAACGACGCGAAGCGCCGGCGGAGGCTCTCCGGCAGGTCCGAAATGTTGCCGAGCGTCACGCCGAACGCCAGCGCGGCGATGGCGCCGGAATAGCCCAGCAGTTCCGCCGTCCCGTAAACGACGAGCATGAAGGCCGGCGTCGTCGAGGTGCTGTTGTCCAGGTCGTGCACCCGGCCCAGGATCGCCGACCAGGCCAGCCCGCCCGCGGCGCCGACGGCCACCGCCAGCAAAAAGGTCGCCGCGATCCGGCCCAGCATCTTGCCCGGCTCCAACTCGGCCTGCGTCGCCGTCGCGGCCAAGGCCAAGGTCACCACGATGCACAGCACGTCCGAAAGCGAGGATTCCAGGAAAAGCGCGGTGCGGGTCTTCTCCGCCAAAGGCAGGGACTTCACCATCGGGATGACCACCGCCGACGAGGTTCCGCCCAGGATCGACCCCAGCATCAGGCCTTCGATCCACGAGAGCCCGAGGAAGGTCCTTCCCAGCCACACCGACAGCAGCAAGGACGCGGCGAAGGAGAGAACGGTCAGGCGGGCGCTCTCGCCCAGCGAATCGGACAGGTCCCGAATCTTGAGATTAAGCCCGCCTTCGAACAGGATGACGACCAGGACGATGGACGCGAATACCCCGCCCACCGAGCCGAAATGATCCGGGGTCACCCAGCCGAGGCCCGGCCCGACCAGCAAGCCGATGAGCACGAACGGCAGCACGTCGGGAACGCGCGTCCTCTTGAACACCGCCTTGAAGAGGTGCGCGCCGAAGACCAACAGACCGATCGCCAGCAGTACGACGGGCATGAGCGCCTCCCGGCTTTCACGTGAGCTTTGGTTATTCCTAAGATATGATTCTAGAATATCTTGCCGCCGCCCCGAACGGAGCCTTGGACCCCATGATCGACGAACACTTCAGCGCCGTCTCCATCCTCGCCGGCGCGGCCCTCTTCTCGGGCATGCTGGCCGCGGTGGAAATCGGCGCACGGCGGCGCGGCCGCGCGAAGGAGCGCAAGGAAGGCCATGGGTCCGGCATCATCGAGAGCGGCGTTTTCGCCATGCTCGGACTGCTCATCGCCTTGACCTTCACCGGCGCCGCCGAGCGCATCAACGACCGCGCCAAATTGACGATCGATGAAAGCGACGCCTTGGGAACCGCCTTTCTGCGCCTCGACGTCCTTTCCGAGCCCGAACGCGAACCGACCCGCAGGCTTCTGCGCGATTACACCGCCGCCCGCATCGAAGAGTACGCGCATATCCGCGCGCGGGCCGAGCACCTCGCCAGCCGGGAGCGCACGGCGGCCCTGCGCGACCGCCTCTGGTCCCTCGCCGTGGCCGCCGCCGGACGCTCCCGATACCCCCATGCGCCCCAGCTGACGCTTCCCATTCTCAACGACGCCTTCGACATCGCCGGCCGCCGCGAGGCGGTCCGCCGCATCCACCCTCCGGCCGCCGTCTACCTGCTGCTCGTGATGATCGGCCTCCTGGCCTCCTTGCTCGCCGGCTACGGGCTGGCCGACGCCGACGACCGCCGCTGGCTGCACCGCCTCGCCTTCTGCTCGGCGACCGCCGTCGCCTTCTTCATCACCCTGAACATGGAGGCACCGCGCCATGGATTCATTCGAATGGGCCGGCGCGACCTCGTGCTCGCCGAGACGCTCGCCGAAATGGACCGCCTGCTCGCGACGCGACCCGGACCCGGCGCAGGATCGCCGCACCGAGGACCGCAACCGTAAGGGACGAAGACGGTGGGGAAAAAACGAATTTACTTCACTTTAGTTGACCCACCACGGAATGTAATTTCACAAAAAATGCGGCGCCCCTCTCAGCCTGAATTTCCGTGAATATGGGCACCGCCGCCCTCAAATTCATGGTTTTCCCATGCCCTGTCACCAGAACTTCGCCCGCGTCCGAAACGGATACGTCGTACCCTTTTTCCTTTAGTTCTCCCACACTGGCGGTTGCGCTACAAACGTCTTCCGTTCGCTCCTTGGTCACTTCGGTGCGACAGTACGACAGAAAATACCTCGGGTTCTTGACCCTCGCACGCTCTTGCATAAGCCGGGCCCTTGCCTGTTCTTTCTGATTGGCATCAACTCCAGGAGAGACGCCCACATCCTGCTCCCCATCGAATTCGACTGCCAATTGATTCGTTACGGACCTTGCTTTCCCACTCAGTGTGGCGTTCCTCTCATTCTCGATTTCCTCGAATATGGGCACCGCCGCCCTCAAATTCATGGTTTTCCAATGCCCTGTCAGCAGAACTTCGCCCACGCCCGAAATGGATACGCCGTATCCTTTTTCCTTCAGTTCTCCCACACTGGCGGTTGCGCTACAAACGTCTTCCGTTCGCTCCTTGGTCACTTCG
>CAIQSZ010000028.1 GCA_903874575.1 uncultured Elusimicrobia bacterium | reverse complement strand
GTCCACGAAAATCTCCAGGCTATGTCGGATACCCTGGGCGACGCGGTCGAAGCGGCTGACGCCGGCCGCGTGGCGGACCACGAAGCGGCCGCTGTCGCGCGTCCGCGGCAGCGGCCCGGGCGTCGGGGACCACGCCGCGCCCGTCTTCTCATCGCGGATGAAGAGGGCTTCCGACGTCGGGTCGGAAACCGGATCGTTGGCGAACGGCGTGAGCCGGTTTTCGCGGCTGTTCTCGGCCCAGGTGTAGGCCGCGCCCGATTCCGTGACGACGGTGCCGAACGACGGGCCGGCGATGACGTTGACCCAGGGCCGCGGCGTTTGCCGGTCGCCCTCGAGGACGACGGCGTACTCCCGCCCGTCGTCGGCGAAGCCGCCGAGGCCGTTGGCCATGGCCGTCGGCGGCGCGTCCGGCGGCGCGCAGGGTCCGTCGTCCGCCGAGGCCGTCCGCGCTCGCGGCGCGGGCTCGCCGGACGTCCGTTCGATCCATGCGGGGTCCGGCCGATCGAGCTGCTGCGAGAGGCTTCCCCGGTCGTCGCTGACGATGGCCCGCGCGACGGCCGAAAGCAGAAGTTTCTCCGTCTCGGGCATGAGGTCCGCGCGGAGCAGGTACGCGCCGCCGGGGCGGTGCTTCCAGGTCCGCCAGGGGCCGTTGTCGAGGAGCGCCGTCAGCTGGGCGTGGACCTCGTCGAGATAGCTCGCGGGGTGCTCGTTGAGGATCACGACGTCGGCGATCAGGCCCTTGAGCCGCCAGTACTCCTGGGCTTGGAGGATTTGGCGCGCCAGCGCCGTTCCGTCCCGCGCGACGACGCGCACCAGCACGATCGGCAGGTCGCCCGAGATCCCGTGAGGCCAAAGACCGGACTGGGTCAGAGTGCTGCGCGCCATGAGCTCGGGCGCGGCGCGCAAGGAGGCGTCATGATAGAGGGCGCGCGAGGCAAGCCGTTCGAACAGGAGCGTTTCCTCCATGGAGAGGCCGAGGTGGCGCCGATTGCTCTGCGCGTGCCCGAAGGCCATGGCGAAGACGCGCGCCGCGGCGTTGGGGTCGCGGTAGCGTTGGGCGAGCGCCAGGGCCGTCTCGCGGCTTGAGGCCGCGCCCGTGGCGAAGGACAGCCGGACGACGGCGCCGGGAGCCAGAAGGACGCGCTGGCGCAGGCTGACGATGGGATCGAGCAGGACGCCGGTCGTGCCGGTCAGCGGGCGCCCGTCGAGCGCCTGCGGATTCTCGGGGCCGCGTCCGCGCCCGAGGAAACGGCCGCGGTCGCTTTCCCACTCGACGGGTCCCTGCGCGCGTCCCTCCAGGCTGAGCACGTGGACGGCCCAAGCCGGCGCGTCCTCGGGAGAGCGCGGGCGGCGGCGGCAGAGCAGGGCGCCGCCGTCGGCCGGGTACTCCGACTCCATGAAAAGCTTGCCGAACTCCGGATGGGCGAAATCGTCGGCGGGCGGCGCCAGGACGATCTCGGCGTAGCTGGTGACCTCGAGCTCGCGGGCGCGCTCGCCGTGGTTGGAGACCGTGAGCCGCCGCACCTCGACGTCGTCCTCGGGCGAGACGGCGATCTCAAGCTGGGTGGCGATGCGGTCGTCGCGGCGCCGGAAGACCGCCTTGTCGGCGGCGAAGGTGACGAGGAAATCCTCCGCCTCCGCCCCGACCGGATGGTGCGTCGCCGACCAGACGCGGCCGCTGCGGACGTCGCGCAGGTAGAGAAACTGGCCGCCAGGGTCGCGCGTCGCGTCCGAGCGCGTCCTGGTGATCGCGCGGCCTCCGCAGAAGCTGGCGCCGCCGCCCGCGTTCGTGACCACCGCGGTGTAGCGTCCGTTCGAAAGGTATTGGGCGTGCGGGAACGTCGTGTGCGGGGAACGAAACCGCCGCGCGGCCGCGGGCGGCACGGGCGCGGTGAGTCTGGCGCCGTCGTCGGGCCGCGGGCGGATGATCAGCGCGTGGCGCGGCGCGCGCTCCTGCAGGAGCAGTTCCGTCGCCTGCACGCGCGGGTCGGCGTGGAAGCGCTCGACCATCCGCCGGCCGTCCAGCACGTTGGCGATGGCCGTCAGCGTCATCCCCTGGTGGTGGGCCATGTAGGTCTTCACGAGCGTGCCGCGAAGCCCGCGTCGGCCCCGGAGAGCTCCGCGCGGCTCCCCGTCCCCGCGCGGGGTGTAGTCGGCGGCGTCGAAATAGCCGTACTCTCCCTCGAACCCTTCCGCCCTCAGGCGCCGCAGGTTGGCGACGGCCGCCGCGGGATCGACGAGGGAGGCCAGCGCCGAAGCGTAGGGCGCGATCACCAGCTCGTCGCCGAGTCCGCGCTTGAGGCCCAGCCCGGGCGCGCCGAAAGCCTTGTACTGGTAGTTGTCGTGGCGGTCGACGAGGGCGTAGGCGCACTCGGAGATGCCCCACGGCACTCCGCGCGTCTTCGCGTAGTCCCGCTGGCGGCGCACCGCCATCCGGCACGACTCGTCGAGCAGCGTGCCCGGATAGCGGCGCATCACGAGCAGCGGCATCAGGTACTCGAACATCGTCGCGCTCCAAGACAGCAGCGTCGGCACGCCGTGCACGCTCGTCACGGAGCGTCCCAGGTGGAACCAGTGCTCCTCGGGCAGGTCTCCCTTGGCGATGGCGAGGAAGCTGGCCAGGCGCGCCTCGGAGGCGAGGAGGTCGTAATCGGAGGCGTCGAGTTTGCCCGGGCCCTCGGCGTCCGCCGCGCGGTAGCCGACGGCGAGCAAGCGCCGCTTGGCGTCGTACAAGAAACGGAAATTCATCGCGTCGCCGAACGCGGCGGCGCGCGCCGCCAGGTCCTCCAGCCCGAATTCGCGCAGCCCTCCGGCGACCGCGACGAGGGCGCCGTAGAGGTTTCCGCTGTCGACGCTGGAGACGTAGCGGGGCGCGAGCGCGGCCAGGCTTTTCGTGTCGTACCAGTTGAACAGGTGCCCCTCGAGGCGTTCGAGGCCCTCCATCGTCGTCAGCGCCGCGTCGATCCTTTCCGCCAACTCCGGAGTCTCGATGAAGCCCAGGTCTCGGGCCGCGAGCGTCGAAAGCAGGCCGAGGCCGATGTTGGTGGGGGAGGTCCGGTGCGCGATCTTGGGCCCGGGAGAAAGCTGGTAGTTGTCCGGCGGCAGTCCGTGGTCCTCCGGTCCCATGAAGGCCGCGAAATAGCCCCAAGTCCTGCGGGCCGCGGCCTTCAGGAAATCCCGGTCCGCCTCGCCGAGCGCGGCGCTTGTTTCCGGGATCGGCCGGCTCAGCGCGCAGGCGATCAGCGGCGCGGCGGCCCACGCGAGGAGCAGCGGCGCGGCCGCCGTCAGGGCGGACGGCCGGAGGAACGCGACCAGGGCCGCGGCGGCCAGGGCGATCAGGGGGCTTGCGGCCATCTTCAGAAGAAACAGCCGGACGGCGGAGCGCCCCGCCGCGAGCGCGTCGCGCGCGCCGCTGGCGGCGGAGGTCTCCCATTCAAGCAGTCCGCGGCGAACGATCAGGACTCGCGCCAGCGTCGTCAGGACGGCGCTCGCCGATTCGTACGCCTGGTGGGCCAGGAACACAAGCTGCAGCGCGATTTGCGCCGAGGAGCTTTCCGCGTCTTCCCGGAACACGCGCAGGAAGATGCGCCACGATTGCTGATGCCTCGGCCCGCCGAGCGTCTCGAGAAAAAGCGGGTACATGGGGAACGCGACGGCCGCCGCCACGGCCGCGGTCCACAGTCCCGGGCTTCCCGGCAGGCGCGTCCAGGCGAACAGGAGCAGCGCGACGGTCCCGGGCGCGACCAGGCTGCGCCGGAGATTGTCGAAGATCTTCCACCGGGAGATCAGGGGCAGCGTGTTGCGCCGCAGGCCGCTTCGCGAGGGCACGAAAGGAAGGAGCCAGGGCAGGAGCTGCCAGTCGCCGCGCGTCCAGCGGCGCGCCCGGCGCGCGTACGCCAGGTAGCTGGCCGGATAATCGTCGACGACTTCCACGTCGGTCACCAGCGCCGCGCGGGCGTGCAGACCCTCGAAAAGATCGTGGGATAGGAGCGCGTTCTCGGGCACGCGGCCGTCCAGCGCCGACGTGAAGGCGTCGACGTCGTAGAGGCCTTTGCCGGTGAAGATGCCTTCGCCGAACAGGTCCTGGTAGACGTCCGAGACGGCCGTGGTATAAGGATCGACGCCGGTGCGTCCGGCATACAGGCGCGCGAAGCGCGAACCGGCGGCGCTGGAGCTGGTGACGCTGACGCGCGGCTGTAGGATGGCGTAGCCGTCGGTGATCCGGCCCAGGGCCGCGTCGTAATGAGGCCGGTTCAACGGATGCGCGATGATGCCGACGAGCTTTTTGGCCGCGTCGCGCGGCAGGCGCGTGTCGGAGTCGAGCGTGATGCAGTAGCGCACGCCGGGGAGCGCCGACACGGCGCCTTCCTGGACGGTGAACCCGGTGTCGGTCGCTCCGCGCAGGAGCCGGTTCAGCTCCTCCAGCTTGCCGCGCTTGCGCTCCCAGCCCATCCAGCAGCCTTCGCTCGGGTTCCAGCGGCGTTCGCGATGCAGCAGGAAGAAGCGGTCGCCGCGCCCCTCGCTGAGGCGGGCGTTCAGTTCCGCGACGCCCGCGCGGGCGGCGGCCACTATGGCGGCGTCATCCGGCGTTTCGCGCGCGGCCGCGTCCGCGAAGTCCCCGAGGATCGCGAAATGAATCCGGGGATCGAGGTTGCCCAGAGCCAGGACCTCCAGGTGCCGGACGAGTTCCTTGGCGCCCTCCGCGCTCGTCAGAAGGGCGGGCACCGCGACGAGGGTCCGCGCGTCGTCGGGGAGCCCCGTCATGAGGTCCAGACGCGGCAGGCGCCGCGGCGGGGCGAGCCGCGAGGCGAGGCGCTGGACGAAGGCGACGGCCGCCTCCGCGGCCGGCAAGAGCAGCAGCGCCGCGAGCACGAGGCGCGCTCGAAGCGGGCCGCCGTCAAGCCCGGCGTAATGGAGCGCGGCCGCGGTCAGGGAGCCGGTCGTCAGCGCGATCGCGCCCAGGTAGAGGGGTGCTGCGTGAGCGAAGGCGGCGCGTCGCAGGCGCTGGCGCGGACCGGGATGCCAGGCCAGGTCCTCCTCCAGGGCGCGGCGGCCCTTCCCGATCAGATGGTAGCCCACGTGCGCGGCGCGAGCCGTCGTCCCCCCGGTTTCGGCCGCGAGGCGCGCGCTTTCGACGGTCCGCAGGGCCGCCCGCACTTGGGCTTCCGCGGTGGGCTCGGCCAGTTCCTCGATCGTCTGTCGGTAGCGGTCGCGGCTCAGGAAATCCATGCGCGAGTGGACGCCCGCGGGATCTCTCCGAAGAATGCGCTCGACCAAGCTCACGGCCTCGACGTATTCGCTCCAATCCAGCGCGGAGACCAGGCGCAGGCTGGTGATGACGTTGGCCGT
The DNA here is from genome assembly GCA_903874575.1 of uncultured Elusimicrobia bacterium. Lineage (GTDB taxonomy): Bacteria > Elusimicrobiota > Elusimicrobia > UBA1565 > UBA9628 > GWA2-66-18. The sequence goes on along the minus strand of CAIQSZ010000028.1, from coordinate 1,394 downwards.
GGAGACTTGGGCGGCGGCCTCGCGCTGGTGCTCGCTGCGGATGGCGTCCTCGGACGTCATTTGCGAGGCGGCCAGATGCGCGTCCAGGCCCGCGCGCACGGCCTGCAGGCGGGGCCCGTACTCGCGCACGCGCTGGAGGAGCTGGACGACCTGCGCGAGATGAAGCTCGCCGGGCAGCGGCGGCGGCACGCCTTTGCCCGCCGCGTCGATCCGGGCCACGTAGGCGTCCGCGGCCCGGCGCGCCGCCCGGGCCGCCAGGATTTCCTCCGTCAGGCGCCTCAGGTTTTCGATGAGGGCCAGCCTCAGCATGCTCGGCCAGGCCCAAAGCTCTCCGATCGTCAGGGGCGCGACGGTCTGGAAGCCGTTCAAGAAGCGCGTCAGTTGGGGCTGGTCGAGGCGGCTGTCGCTGTGGCGGATCAGCTCCACGGCCAGGGCGTAGACACGGGCGCCGCCCTGGAACTCGGGCGAGGCGAGCGCGGGCAGCCGCCGGTAATAGCCGTGCGGAAGGTTCCAGCGGACTTCCCGGATCTCGCCGGCGACGAGGTGAAAATTATCGAGGAACCATTCCGTCGCGGGCGTGATAAATTCGCCGCGGTGCACGTCGTCGGCGAGCGCGCGATAGGCGTCGCGCAGGAGGCGGGCGTTTTCGTCGAAGCGGGGGAACACGCCGCGCGCCGCGCGCCGCGCCGGATCGACGGTGAAGCGCGCCGCGAGCGCGCGGGCCCTCTCCTCCAGGAATTCGATGCTCAGGAGCTCATCGCGAAAGGGTTTGCGCGAGTCGGGGATATTCGTTATCACCTAGTATGACTTATAATCCGAAGGCGCGGTCCCCCGTTGAAGCCGGAATAGTTATAATCAGCCATGGCCTTGACCAAAGAAGCCCTCCGGGCGCTCGTCGCGCTCCAAGACAAGGAAAATATCCTCGACGCGATCCAGAAGGAGATCGACACGGTGCCCCCGCGCATCGCCGCGGTGAAGTCCGATCTCGACGCGGAGAAGAAGCGCATGGACGCGGCGAAGGCGAAGACGCTCGATCTCGAGAAGAAGAGGAAGTCCAAGGAGCTCGACGTCGCGGCCAAGGAAGAGGCCGCGCGCAAGCACGCCGGCCAGCTCAACGAGCTCAAGAGCAACGACGCTTACAAGGCGATGCAGATCGAGATCGACAAGGAGAAGGCCGCCGCCGGCGAGATCGAGACGGAAATCCTGGTGCTGATGGAGCAGATCGACCAGTCCAAGGCCGAGGAGAAGACGCTCGCCGCGGAGCTCAAGAAGATCGAGGATTTCTCGAAGGGCGATCTGGAAAGGCTGGAAGCCGAGCTGTCGCACGCGAAGGGCCGCTTCAATTCCGCGAAGGTCGAACGCGACGCCGCCGCGCCCGTGCCCGCCGACATTCT
>CAIQSZ010000027.1 GCA_903874575.1 uncultured Elusimicrobia bacterium | reverse complement strand
TGGGAGTGGGCAAGCTCGGCGTCGGCGTGACGCCCGAGGAGAAATGAACGAGGCGTTGAAGCCCTACCTTGCGCGCTCGCTCGGCGCGCATGCGCTCGCCGTCGCGGCTTTCGCCTTCCTCGCGTCGCGCTCGGCCGTTAAAACCGACAAGGTCTACATGATCGATTTCGTCGGGGGAAGCGCCGCGTCCGTTGCAAGCGCCGGCCCCGCGGCGGCGGCCGCGCCCGCGGGAAAAGCTCCTGCGGCGGCGATCGCGCCGCAGACCGACCCGGACTCGGTCAATGTGAAAGGCGGCAGGCGCGCCCCGATCTCCCTGCCGCGCCCCAGCCTCCTGCGCGACGGCAAGGAGGCCGCGCCATCCTCCGCCGATTCCTCGTCCTCCCTGGCCGGCCCCGCGATGTCGCCGTCGCCCGGCGCCTCGATGTCCGCCGGACCCGGGGCGTCCGCGGGCGCGGCGTCGGCCGGCGCGGGCGTGGCCACGGACATGCCGAACTTCCCGTACCCGTGGTATATCTCCCAGGTCCGGCTGATGCTGTGGCAGTCATGGCAAAAACGGATGCCGCGCGTGGACGCGGAAGGCGCCGTCGCCTTCGCCGTCCTGCGCAACGGCGCCTTCACCGATCTGGCCGTCGAATCCAGCTCCGGCGACGCCGCCTTCGACAAGGCCGCCATCGAATCGGTCCAGGCCGCCGCGCCGTTCCCGGCCCTGCCGGCGGGCTTCCGCGATCCGTTCCTGAAGATCCATCTCACGCTGAAGTCGGAGGAAGCTTGGCGCTGATCGCGCCCGCGTCCTCCGGCGAGCCGAGCTAACGCGGCTCGGGGGGGGGAGCGGGCGGCGGCGGGAAGCCCTCGGGCGCTTCCCAGTTCACGCGAAGCTTCCGCGCGCGTCGGATGCTCGCGAAGCGCGCCGCTTGCGCCGGCGTGAGGACCGTCGCGATCTCGACGTCCGCGGACTCGCGTATCTTCTCGAGCCGGACGAAGGTGTCCTTCCGGACGGCCTCCAGATCGGCGCGCTTGGCGTCCATCACCGCGCCCACGAACGCCTTCTGACGTTCGTCCAGCCCGAGATCACGGCCGACGCGCTCCAGCATGCGCTTGGGATCCGGCCCGCGCCGCATCATGCGGTGGAACAACGCGCGCTGGCTCCAGGAGCCGGCGGCCGCGCCTAGAACGAGGCCGAGGAGCAACGCCGCCGCCATCCTGCCTCGCGCGGAGCTCATCGGTCCTCGCCGGTCAAGCCGAGAAGATCGACGTTCGACGAGGAGGCGACGCCGTCGGAAAGATCGGAGCCGAGAAGGACCGCCGCGGCCGCGTCAGCGGTCCCGACGCGCGGATAAGCCTGAAAAGAGAGCGCGAAGACCGCGAAACCCGCGCCGAACGCGGGAAGCATCCAGCGCGGCGCGAACCAGACCGGCGCGGCGGAGACGGGCAGGCGCGCCATGACGCGCGCGGCGAACGCCTCGGTCGCGAAGACCGTGGGCGCGGGCGGGCGCCCGAACAGCGCCTTCGTCAGGCGCTCCAGGTCGGCCTGACGCGACGCGCAGTCCGCGCACGCGGACAGGTGGAGGGCGACCGCCTCCCGCTCGCCGTCGGCCAGCGCGCCGTCGCGATAGTCCGACAAAAGGTCGACGATCCGTTCGTGGTTCATGACTTCCTCGATCCTGAGACGTTTTCGAGCGGCAGGATGTGTCGCAGGACGTCGCGGAAGCGGCGGCGCGCCCTGCGAAGCTTCGCCTTCACCGAGTCCATCGAGCAGTCCAGCGCGCCCATCAGTTCCTTGTACTCCAGGCCCTCCATCTCGCGCAGGGTCAGGATCAGCCGGTAGTCCTCCGGCAGTTCGGCCAGCACGCGCCGCACCAGGTCGCAGTCCTCCCGGGAACGCTCCGCGCCGTCGTCCTCGGCGAACAGGCGCTCGATGCGCGGGCCCTCGCGCTCGGTCAGCGCCTCCAAGGACTCGCAGCGGCGGCGCGTCTCCTTGCGCAGGAGATCCAGGCAATGGTTCGAGGAAACGCGGTACAGCCAGGTCGAGAACGCGCAATCGCCGCGGTAGTCCTTCAAGCGGTCGTACGCCTTCAGGAAAATCTCCTGCGCGGCGTCGTCCGCCGCCGAGACGCCGACCAGCGACGCGCACAGGCCGTGCACCCGCGCGTGGTGACGCCGGATCAGTTCCGCGTAATCGCCCGCCTCTCCGGCCAAGACGCTCTCGATGAGTTCGGTGTCGGTGATGAGTTTCCTCGACGCAATAAGATGATAACAAGTCGCGCCGCGCGGGTGCGACACAAACCCGGGACGGAGGGCGTCTTAGCTCCGACGCGCGGTTGCCACTTAAACTTCGGAGGTAATAACATGAAGCGATTCGTTCTGGCCGCGTTCGCGGCCGCGTTGCTGATCCCGGGCGCCGGAGCCCGGAACGCCCGGGCCCAGGAAGAAGGACCCGGCGCGCAGGAGCGCTCCGGCCCGCCGCCTCGGATGGGCGACAAGATGAAGGAGAAACTGGGCCTCGACGAAGGACAGTCGGCCAAGTTTAAGGACGCCATGAAGGCGCACGACGAGGCGATGAAGCCTCTCGGCGCCCGGATGAAAGAGCTACACGAGAAACTCCATAAACAGGTCGAGGAGAAGGCCTCCGACGCGGACCTGAAGGCCACGCTCGACGCGCTGACGGCCCAGCGCAAGGCGATGACGGCGGAGCAGGAAAAGTTCCACTCCGCCCTCGCGGCCTTCCTGACGCCCACCCAGCAGGCGAAATTCGTCCTGGGCGCCGCGCGCCGGATGCGTCGGATGGACGGCGAGCGCCGCGGCCCGCCGCGCGAGAAGAAAGACCGGGACGGCGACGGCGGCAACGACGACTGATCGCTCGAAGATAGGTTAGAATCGGGGCGGG
>CAIQSZ010000026.1 GCA_903874575.1 uncultured Elusimicrobia bacterium | reverse complement strand
GGACAGCTTGCGCAGGTCGGGCTCGTCCGCCGGTTTATCCTTGAGAGGCTTGTCGACCTGGGGATTCTCGATCACCAATTCGTCCGTCAGCGTTTCGGTCATGTTCCGACACCTCGATTGCAGCGTTTGCACCAGCCCCCGATCTTGCCCAGCGGCGAGCGGCGCGTCAGACGCGCGCAGTCGCGGCAGCCCGGGCACGTCACGTCGAGGCCGTTGGCCTCGATCTTCGGGTAATCCTTTTCAAAAGCTTCGCGCGAGCCGTGGCGCGGCTGGAGCCAAGTTCCCTGGTTCACGCGGACTTCTCTTTCATGAGTTTGACGACCTCGTAAGGCAGGCCGAAGTGCTCGGTCTCCTCCACGGTCTCGATTTCCTCGACGGTCGCCACGCCGTAGCGTTCGCGCGCCAGGGCGACGACTTCCTGGACCAGAATCTCCGGCGCCGAGGCGCCGGAGGTCAGGCCGAGCGTCTTCACGTCCTTCAGCCACTCGTCCTTGATGTCGGCGGCGCGCTCGATGAGATGCGACGGGACGCCCTTGGCCCGGGCGACCTCGCAGAGACGGTTGGAGTTCGAGCTATTCGGCGCGCCCAGGACCAGCAGAAGATCGGCCTGGGGGATCAGGGCCTTGACCGCGTTCTGGCGGTTCTGCGTGGCGTAGCAGATGTCGTCTTTTTTGGGCGGCATCAGCAAGGGGAACCGGCGCTTGAGCGCGGCGACGATCTCGCGCGTGTCGTCCAGCGACAGCGTCGTCTGCGTGAGATAGGCGATCTTCTCGGGATTCGGGACCGAGATCGTTTCGGCCTCCTTCACGTTGCCGACGACGATCATGTGTTCCGGGGCCTCGCCGAGCGTCCCGATCGTTTCCACATGGTCGCGGTGGCCGATCAGGATGATGGTGTAGTCGTGCTTGGCCAGAGCGATCGCCTCCAGGTGCACCTTGGTGACCAGGGGGCAGGTCGCGTCGATGATCTTGAACTTGCGCTCCTTGGCTTCGGCGACGACTTCGGGGCTCACGCCGTGGGCGGAGAAGATCAGCCAAGAGCCTTCGGGTACTTCCTTAAGGTCCTCCACGAACACGGCGCCCTTCTTGCGCAGTTCGTCCACGACGTAGCGGTTGTGGATGATCTCGTGGCGGACGTAGACCGGCGTGCCGCACAGCTCGAGAGTCTTCTCGACGACGTCGATGGCCCGCACGACGCCGGCGCAAAAGCCTCTGACTTTCGCGAGCAGCAGCTTCTCGATCTTGACTTTGGGAGCCTGAAGGGGCATGGGTCTCCTTTCGCTTTAAACCGGATTTTTCGCTTTGCAGGGCACCCAGGACGCGATGCGGTCGGCGATCTTGGGGCCGGTGAGTCCGACGGCGTCGTAAAGGAGGTGCGGCGCGCCGTGTTCGACGAACGCGTCCGGCAGGCCGAGGCGCAGGACTTCGGCGCGCCCCGGCGTCAGGGCTTCCAGCACCGCCGAGCCGAAACCGCCCGCGAGGACGTTGTCTTCGACGGTGACGAGGCGCGGCGTTCTGGCCGCGGAGTCTTTCAAGAGTTCGACGTCCAAGGGCTTTACGAAGCGCATATTGACCACGCCGCAGGAAATCCCCTTGTCCTCCAATATCTGCGCGGCCTCCAAAGCCGGGTGCACCCGGTTGCCGACGGCCAAGATGGTGACGTCCGCGCCGTCTTTCAGCCGCACGCCCTTGCCGATCGGGAGTTCCTTGGGCTGTGCGTCCATCGCCACGCCGACGCCCGAACCGCGCGGGTAGCGCAGGGCGATGGGCCCGTCGAAACGAAGCGCGGTGCGGAGCATGTGCTGCAGCTCGTTCTCGTCGGAGGGCGCCATGACGGTCATGCCCGGGATCATGCGAAGGTACGAGTAGTCGAACGCTCCGTGGTGGGTGGGACCGTCCTCGCCGACCAGACCGGCGCGGTCCAGGCAGAAGACCACCGGCAGCTTCTGCAGGCAGACGTCGTGCTCGATCTGGTCGTAGCCGCGCTGCAGAAAGGTCGAGTAAATCGCGACGACGGGCTTGTAGCCCTCGCACGCCAGTCCGGCGGCGAACGTCACCGCGTGCTCCTCGGCGAGACCTACGTCGAAGTAGCGGCGCGGGAACGCGTCGCGCAAGCCGTCCAGGCCGGTGCCCTCGGGCATGGCGGCGGTGATGCCCACGACGCGAAGGTCCGCTTCCGCCTCGCGCACGAGAGCCTTGCCGAAAACCGCGGTATAGCTCGGCGGCGGAGTTTTCGCGACCGGCGTCTTCAGGAACTTGGCCGAAGCCACGTCGAACTTGCCCGGTCCGTGCCAGGTGTACTGGTCCTCCTCGGCCGGAGCGTAGCCCTTGCCCTTCTTGGTCACGCAGTGGACCAGGATGGGGCCCTTGAGCTGCTTGACGTGCTGGAACACCTTCGCCAGCTGGACGACGTCGTGGCCGTCGACCGGGCCGAAGTACGAAAAGCCCATTTCCTCGAAGAGCATGCCCGGGAATAACAAGACTTTCGCGCGTTTGGCCACGCGCAGGATTGACTCGCCCCAGAACTGGAAGCGCGCCAGGAACTTCTTGATGCTGTGCTCGGCGTCGCGCACCGCTCCCAGGGTCAGCAGCTTGGACAGGAAAGTGCCCAGCGCTCCGACTCGATTGGAGATGAACATTTGATTGTCGTTGAGCACTACGATCAGGTCGGTCTGCAATTGCCCCGCGTTCTGCAGGCCCTCGTAGGACTCCCCGCCGGTCATGCAACCGTCGGATACGATGGCGACGACCTTGTTCTTGTCGCCCTTGAGATCGCGCGCGACGGCCATGCCCAGGGCCGCCGAGATCGCCGTGGAGGCATGGCCCGCGCCGAAGGCGTCGTAGGGGGATTCGCCGCGCTTCAGAAACCCCGAGAGACCGCCGAACTGACGGATGGTGTTCATCCGCCCGCGACGTCCCGTCAGGATCTTGTGCCCGTAAGTCTGATGGCCGGTGTCCCAGACCAGCTTGTCCTTGGGCGTTTCGAAGACGTAGTGGAGCGCGACCGTGATGTCGGCGCAACCCAGGCTGGAGGCGAGGTGCCCGCCCAGTTTCGAGACCGTGTCCAGAATGAACGCGCGCAATTCGGCGGCCAACTGGGGCAATTGTTCGGGCTTGAGCTTGCGCAGGTCCGCCGGCGAGTCGACGTTATTGAGAAGGTCCATGGTCACTTGTCCCGTTCGATGATGTAATCGGCCAACTCGTGCAGCACGGACGCCCGCGTCCCGAAGGATTTCAGGTGCGCGTGCGCCGCTTCGACGAGAGCGCGGGCCTTCCCGCGCGCCGCGTCCACTCCGTACAGCGAGGCGTAGGTCAATTTCCCGTTTTCGCGGTCGGAGCCCCGCTTGCCCAGTTTCTTCTTGTCCCCGACCACGTCGAGCACGTCGTCGGCGATCTGGAAGGCCAGGCCCACGCACCGGCCGTACCGGCGCAGGGTGGCGCGCCGCGCCTGCGGCGCCCGCGCGAGCACGGCGCCCGCGTCGAGGCTGGCGATGATGAGCGCTCCGGTTTTGCGGCGATGGACCGCCTCCAGCGTGCGCGCGGCCGCGGCTTTGGACATTTTCCGGCCCAGGCCTTCGGCGGCGAGGTCGGCGACTTGGCCGCCGACCATGCCTTCCGCGCCCGCGCCGAACGCGACCAAGCGCACGAGTTCCGCCGTGCGCGCGCCGTTCAACCCGAGGTCGGCCGCGTTTTCCGCGGCGGACTCGAAGGCCTTGGTCAGCAGAGCGTCTCCGGCCAGGACGGCCATCGCTTCGCCGAATACCTTATGGTTGGTCGGCTTGCCGCGCCGCAGGTCGTCGTCGTCCATCGCGGGAAGATCGTCGTGGATCAGGGAGTAGGTATGGATCATCTCCAGGCTCGCGGCGGTCTTGAGGGCCTTGCGCGGGTTCAGGCCGCAGCATTCGGCCGCGGACAGCACCAGAGTCGGCCTCAGGCGCTTGCCTCCCGCGAACAGCGAGTAGCGCATCGCCTTGCGCAGGACTGCGGGAAGGTCGGGCGCAGGCGCCAGGAGCTTCTCGAGTGTTCCGTCGACCAGGGCCGTATTCTTATCCAGCGCGCGCGACAGAGCGTTTTTCAGATCGCCTCCAGGTACGCCTTCAGGTATCGGGTCAGCCCTCTCATCGCGCGGCCGCAACGCAGACCGGTGCGGATAAGCTCCGGCATCCGCGCGGGGTGCGACAACGCGAAGCGAGCCAAAGACGCGGCGTCCTCGCCCTCGGGCGCGTCGGCGGCGAGTTCTTCGCCCACTTCGTCGAGCACGACGCGGGCGCCGACGACGGGGAGCTTGGCGGCGGCCCAGCGGCGGAGCGCCGCCGTCTCCATGTCGCAGGCGAGCGCACGGTGCTGCTCTCCCAGCGAGCGCTTGGCGGCGGGCTTTAAAACGACGTTCGTGTGCAGGATGCGGCCGAAGTGGCATCGCAGCCCCAAGGCCGCGGCCGTTTCCCGCAGCGGCGCGAACAACGCCGTCTCGATCCCGTGCCCGTCGGCCACGATGTCTCCGACGCGCAACCCCTCCTGCATCGCGCCGCAGAGGCCCGCGCTGATCGCGAGGCCGTAGTCTTCCGTCGGAAAGTCGCGTTCGAGGGCGGCCGCCGTCTTGACGGCGCCTACGCCGGTCTTCAGGAGCGTCACGCGGCGCCCGCCGACGTTTCCTTCCCAGCGCGCGCCGTCGGCGCGGGCGAGTCCCAGGCCCTTGGCGAGAGGTTTGGCCTCCCAGCGCGTGGCCGCGGTGAGGAGCACGGGAAAGAGGCGGGGAGCATTCGCTCCGGTCGCGACGTTCGTCTCCGAGGTCATCGGCATCATGCGGCGCGCAAGGCCTTCGCGTAGCCGTTGGCGGCGAACCAGTCGGCGGCGTCTTTCAGAGCGTCCATCGCGGGGCGCGATCGGTAGCCGAGCTCGCGTTTCGCTTTGTCGGAAGAAAACCACATGTAGTGTTTCGCCATCTTGATCGCGTCGAGGGGCGCCCGAGGCTCGGTTCCGCGCCACCGCGCGAGCGCGGTCTCAAGCGCGCCGAACGCGTAAGCGACCGCGTAAGGCGTCCGCAATCGCGGGGCGGGCAGGCCGGTGACCTCGGCCAGCAGGTCGAGGATATGCTTGAGCGTGAGGTTTTCTCCGCCCAGGATGTAGCGCTCGCCGATACGGCCTTTCGTCGCCGCCAGCCAATGCCCTTCGGCGACGTCGTCGACGTGGACGATGTTCATTCCGGTGTCTATGTAGGACGGCATGCGGCCGTTCATGAAGTCGACGACGATCTTCCCGGTCGGGGTGGGCTTTACGTCGCGCGGCCCGACGGGCGCCGCGGGGTTGACCACGACGACCGGCAGGCCTTCGGACGTCGCGAGCTTTCGCGCCAGCACGTCGGAGAGATACTTGGACTTCTTGTAGTGGCCTACCACGTCGGAGGCGGACGCGTATTCGCGCGTCTCGTCGGCCGGCGCGCGGTCGTCGGAAACCTTCACCGCCGCCACCGAGGAGCAATGGACGATCCTCTCGACGCCCGCCTTGGCCGCGGAACGGAGAATTCGCTCGGTCCCTTCGACATTCGCGCGGTACATCTCATCGGGGTTCGGCACCCAGATGCGGTAGTCGGCGGCGACATGGAAGACGTAGCGGCAACCGGAGACGGCGTTCTCGATCGTTTCACGGTCGTGCAGGCCGCCTTCGACGACCTCGACGTCCAGCCCCGACAGGTTCCGGCGGTCCGAGCCCCGGCGCGCGAGGGCCTTGACCTTCAGGCCCTTGGCGAGAAGCGTCCGCGCGAGGCTCGCGCCGACGAAACCGGTGCCGCCGGTGAGGAAAGCCGAGTCCACTTAGCTTTTGGTCTCCGTCAGAGTCTTGGACTCTTCCTTGGAGACCTGTTCTTCATAGGTGCCCGACCGGTCATATGAAACCTGGACTTTTTTCGGGGCCTTGATCGACGCGAAGTCGGCGACCAACTCGAAGAAACTGGAGAGGCTGGAGAAAGCTTCGGCGACCGAGGTGGGTTCGAAGCCGCAGTGGGTCATGCAGTTCAGGCACTTCGGGTTGCCGGATTTATGGCCGTAGCGCGACCAATCTGTGGTCTCGAGCAGTTCGCGGTACGTCTTCGCGTAGCCGCCCTCGCTCATCAGGTAGCACGGGCGCTGCCAGCCGAACACGTTGCGCAGGGGGTTGCCCCAGGGCGTACAGTCGTACTGGCGCTTGCCCTCCAGAAAGTCCATATAGAACGGCGAATGATTGAAGGCCCAGCCCTTCGTGCGCCAGTCCTTCAACGCTTCCTTGAACCAGGCCTTGGACTGCTCCTGCTTGAGGAACAACTGCTGCTCCGGCGCCTTCTCGTAGGCGTAGCCGGGTGAAATCATCATCCCGTCCAGGCCCATTGCCATGTTGTCGTCGAAGAAGCGGCGGAACTCCTGGGCGTTTTCGCCTTGAAAGATGGTCGAGTTCGTCATGACCGTGAAGCCCTGGGATTTCGCCAGCTTGATCGCGGCGACCGCCGTCTTGTAGACGCCTTGCCGGCAGACCATGCGGTCGTGGGTCTTCTCGACGCCGTCGAGGTGGACGGAAAAGATCAGGTAAGGGGAAGGCTTGAACTTGTGCAGATTTTTTTCAAGCAGCACGGCGTTCGTGCAGAGATAGATGGGCTTCTTGCGCGCGATCATCCCGTCGACGATCTGGTCGATCTGGGGGTGGATCAGGGGCTCGCCGCCGGCGATGGAGACGACGGGCGCGCCGCACTCCTCGACGGCGTCGAAACACTCCTGAGGAGTCATGCGCTTGCGCAGAATTTCGGCCGGGTGCTGGATCTTGCCGCAGCCCGCGCATTCAAGGTTGCAGGCGAAGAGCGGCTCGAGCATCATCACGAGCGGATACTTTTCCACGCCTTTAAGTTTCTGGGCGACGAGATACTTAAAGACGGACAGCTGGGCTTGCATCGACATCGCCATGAGAGTCTCCGTGCGTCTTACGCGCGAGCGCGGCCCTCGAGGAGGGCTTTGCGATAGCTTCCCAGAGCCTGCAACGGGAAGTAGTTCCGGTACATCGTGTATTCGAGGTAATAAACTTTCGGGAAGCCGGTGCCGGTGAACTCGGTTTCGTCCCAGGTGCCGTCCGACTTTTGCGTCGAGGTCAGGTAGGCGATGCCCCGCTTGACGGACTCGCGGTCTATGCCTGCGGCCAGGAGTCCCATCAGCGCCCACGCGGTCTGCGCGGGTGTGGACGGACCCTTGCCCTTCAGCGAGGCGTCATGATAAGTCTCGCAGGTTTCGCCCCAGCCGCCGTCGGCGTGCTGAACGGACTCCAGCCAGGCGACCGCCTTCTTCACGCAGGGCTGCTCCATGTCCTCGCCGATCGCGGCCAGGCCGCGCAGGGACTGCCAGGTGCCGTAGACGTAGTTGACTCCCCAGCGGCCGTACCAGGAGCCGTCGGCCTCCTGCTCGTCCTTGATGAAACGGATGGCCTTGGCGACGGGCGCGTAGGTGCAGTCGTACCCGATGTAGCCGAGCAATTCCAGGACGCGCGCGGTGATGTCCGCGGTCGGCGGGTCGATCATCGCATTGTGGTCCGCGAACGGGATTTTGGTGAGCACGACCTTCGTGTTCTCCTTATCAAAGGCCGCCCATCCGCCGGTCGAGGACTGCATCGAGAGAAGCCAATTGAGGCCCCGAAGGAACGCCTTCTCGCGGATGCGCGCGTTGGGTTCCTCCAGATGAACGTGCCGTAGAGCCAAAAGGACCATCGCCGTGTCGTCGACGTCCGGGTAGAACGCATTGTTGAATTGGAAATGCCAGCCGCCGGTGGGACCTTCGGGGTTGGTCACCGTCCAGTCGCCGCGGAGCTTGATTTCTTTAGAGACGGTCCACTGGCAGGCCTGCACCAGCGCCGGGTGGGCCCGGTCCATGCCGGACTCCGCCAGCGCGATCATGGTGATCGCCGTGTCCCATACGGGAGATCGCGAGGGCTGATAGCGCGTGGAATTGTCTCCGGGGATCTCCAGTCGGTCGAGTTCCTGCAACAGGGCGACGAGGCGGGGGTCCGTATCGGGGTAGCCAAGGCATTTCATCGCCATGATCATGTTGACGATGGGGGGAAATATCGCCCCCGGGCCATCCGAGTCCTGCATGCGTTCAAGCATCCAATCTTCCGCCAGACGCAGGGCCCAGACGCGAATCCAGTGGCCGCCCCGTCCTTCCATGCCCTTCAGGAACGAATCCCACATGAGGAAAAAAGTCGTCCAGGAGAACAGCGAGTGCTTGCCCACCGACTCAGAGAGGGGGATGTGGCGACGGCTGTCGGGGAATAATTCGTCGATCGTCGCGTGCGCGGGGCAGGGCACCGCGGGCTGGAACGCCCAGACGATGGCCAGCGGAACCACGATGGGGCGCGTCCAGGCCGACATCTCGTACAGGTTGAAGTAGAACCAATTCGGGAACAGCATGATCTCCGGCGGTATGGACGGCACGCCCCGCCAGTCGTACTGGCCGAAGAGCGCGAGGTAGAATTTCGTGTAGCTGTTGACCTTATGAATGCCGCCCAGCGCCTTGATGCGCTTGCGCGCCGATTCCAGACAGGGTTCATGAGGCGCGTGGCCGGCGAACTTCAGCGCCCAATACGCCTTGACGGTCGCGGAAATTTCCGACGGGCCGTTGTCGTAGATCGGCCAGCCGCCGTCCGGATTCTGCTTGTTGAGAAGGTGGTTGGCCAGCCGGCGCACCTTGATCGAGCCGCCTCGTCCCAGGAAGTTGAGCAACATGACGGTGTCCGCGTCGATGGTGGTGTCGCCGAAGATCGGTCCGCACCAGAAACCATCTTCCGTGTTCTGCATGCGCAGGAGCGCGTTTTGGGATAGGCGGATGGCTTCGCGTAGGGGTTCGGCGACCAGCGACTCGTCGCTCATGGCGTGGGCGGCATCAGGGCGGGCATTTTCGGCCCAATCCTGAGGTTTGCGGTAGCGGCGGCTCGCGGTAAGCCAGCCCGACACCAAGTTTTTAATCATGTTTCTTATTATACCACGAGGCGCGGGGGCGGAAGGCGGAATGGAGCATCGTCGCGGCGGTGTACAGGACGACGCCGATTATCAACCAGCGCAGCGCGGTCAACGGAAGCGATTTGACGATATAGGCGGCGATCAGAACGGCCGGCGCGCCGCCGAGAGTCAGGCCCAACGCCGGGCCCACGCTATAGCGCTCTTGCCGGACGAAACGGACGGAGGCCACCGGCATCAGGAACGCGCAAGAACCCATCATGATGGGGAAGGCGGCCTGCGGATTCATTCCGAGCAAGCTGGTCAGGATCATGCAAGGCGCGTACGCTCCGATGCCCAGGGGCATCAGGGCTCCGAAGATGAAGTTGCCGGCCAAGCCGACGGCGAGTTTCCCGCCCCCAAGAGCGAGAGCGTCTCCTCCGGGCGGAAACCATCCCAAGTTCTTCATGACGAAAAATATGGCGGCGGTCAGAAGCGCCGCGCCCATGCCGATCTGGATCTTGCGGCGCGGCCAGGACGTCACCATCCCGGCGCCGAACCAGGAGCCGACGACGGCGGCCGCGATCATCAGCGCAAGGGTCCGTCCTTCGACGGCGACGACGGCGATGAAGATGAACGCCTCGATGAAGGTGGGAATGGCGTGGCCGACGTTCAGCGTTCCCGGGATGTCCTCGTCCGGGACCAGATGCAGGAGCTTGTATAGGGAAGTCGTTACGGCGAAGGAGCCGATGCCGAGCGTGTCCAGGAAGTCGGTTGCGAACCCGATCGCGCACTCGGCCGAGGTGGGCCGGCGTATGACCCGTCCGGGGTGGGAGCCGGCCGACTTGCGGGCGTCGGCGCGCAGACGTTTGCCCCATAAAAGGGCGAATGCGGCCGACAGTATCGCCAGAGCGCAGAGCAGCGACGCGCGGGAACCGGGCACGGTTAAAGTCCCCGGGCGCGCCGCTTGGCCAGCACGCTGTGGCGGCGGCCGTAGGAGAAGTAGATCGCGAAGCCCAGCGCCAGCCAGACGATCAGCCGCCACCAGTTTTCGACCGGCAAAGAGAACATCAGCAACATGCAGAAACCTATGCCGAGGCAGGGGATCAGGGGCACCATCGGGCAACGGAACGGACGCGCCGCGTTCGGATTTTTGCGGCGCATGATCAGCACCGCGCCGCACACGATGACGAACGCCAGCAAGGTCCCGATGTTCACCAGTTCGGCCAGGATGCGCAACGGAATGAAGGCGGCCATCGCCGCGACGATCAAGCCGGTGAGGATGGTGGATTTGTACGGCGTGCGGAACTTCGGGTGCACGGCGCCGAAGAAACTCTCCGGCAGCAGACCGTCGCGCGCCATCGCCAGGAACACGCGCGGCTGGCTGAGCATCATCACGAGCAGAACGGAGGTGATGCCCGCGATGGCTCCCAGCGAGATGAGGAACTGCGCCCAGGGCAATCCGGCCTGACGGAAGGCGTCGGAGACGGGGGCGTCGATATTGATCTTATCGTACGGGACCATGCCGGTCAGCACGGCGGCGACGGCGACATAGAGGACGGTGCAGATCACCAGCGAGGCGATGATGCCGATCGGAATGTCCTTCTGGGGATTTTTCGCCTCCTCGGAGTGCGTGGAGACGGAATCGAAGCCGATATAGGCGAAAAAGATCATCGCGGCGCCCGCGAAGACGCCGAGAGGCTCTCCGGTCTTCCCGGTCTGGCCCAGCAAGGTCTTGCCGAAGAAGCTCACTCCCGTATAGCCGTAGGGGGCGAACGGATGCCAGTTGGCCGGATTCACATGGAACGCGCCGAGGACGATGACGAAGATCACGATGGCGACCTTGATCAGCACCATCGTGGCGTTGAAGTTCGCGCTCTCCCGAATGCCGATGACCAGGACGGTCGTGACGATCGCGGTGATGACGATGGCCGGCAGATCGAACCAGGTTCCAGTCGCGACGAGGCCGCCCGCCGCCGCGTTGAAATCGACGGGCGCGTTCGCCAGGACGGCCGGGACGTGCAGGCCGAAGATGCCGATGAAGTCCTGGCGCTGGAACGGGAGCAGGCGGGCCAGCGCCGCCTTGCGGGTGTCGAGCGTCTCGGCCACGATCATTTCCTGGATGGCCAGCCGGCGTTCCTCGGTGTCGAAGAACATGTGTTCGGTCCGGCACAGGCCGATGCCTTCAGCGCCCATCTTAATGGCGTTCTCGGCGTCGTAGGGGGTGTCG
>CAIQSZ010000025.1 GCA_903874575.1 uncultured Elusimicrobia bacterium | reverse complement strand
GGGCCGACCCGAACACGATCAGCAGATAAAGGAGAAAAAGATCGGCCTTGGGCGCCAGCCAACGCAAGGCCGCCGTCGCCGCGAGCGCGTCGCCGATGAAAAAGGCCGCCTGGAACCACCAACGAGCCAGCATCGCCTCATGGACCAACTGCAGCGCGACGAGGGACGTACCCAGGATGACGGCCAGCGGCCAGAGCCGGACGACGCTCCCGGACTCCTGGAACACCACGAGGAGAAGCAGGACCGCCATGAAGAGGCCCTGGAAAGCGAAGTAGATCGGCCGGCGGGAGTCGGCGTCAGGCTTCAAGGCGGTAGCCGAGCTTGGGCACGGTCCGGATCATGTCCCCGCGGGCGCCCATCTTCCTGCGCAGGTTCTTGACGTGGGTGTCGAGACTGCGGGTCGGCACCGGGCGTCCGTAGCCCGAGGTGTGTTCGATCAGAAAATCTCGCGACAACGTCTTGCCCGCATGAGCCGTCAGGAGGAACAGCACCTCGAACTCCCGAGGCTGGAGACGCAGTTCCTTGCCGTCGAGCGAGGCGCTCCTCTGGGCGGCGTCCAGCGCCAGGCCTCCCGCGCGCGCCACCCTCTCCGCGGCGGCGGACGGGCCGTAACGGCGCAGGACCGCCTGCATGCGGGCCATGAGTTCCATCGCGCCGAAGGGCTTGACGACGTAGTCGTCGGCCCCCAGATTCAACCCCAGGACCTTGTCGCCCTCGTTGGCCAGACCCGTCAGGAGAATCACCGGAATGCCGCGAGTGGCGGTATTTTCCTTAAGGGCCTGCAGGATGACGCGCCCGTCTCCATCCGGGAGGCGGACATCCAGGAGAACCAGATCGGGCCGCCGCGCGGCCGCTTCGGAGACGGCCTTGTCCGGGTCGGAGACCCACTCCAGGGAAAAACCCGGAGACATCGTCAAGGTTTTCTCGACGGCCCGAACGATCGCGGGATCGTCCTCGATCATCAATAGGCGCGGCACGCCGAGAGTATAGACAATTCACAATTCCCCCACAATTATTAGTTGCCGCGCAGCGGGCCCACTGCTAAACTCAAAAACGATGAAGACTCAGCATCCGCAAGGATTCGACGGCGCCGCCGGATTCACCATGATCGAGTTGGTGCTCGTCGTCCTGATCATCGGCATCCTCGCGGCCGTGTCGGCGCCCCGGTATTTCCGCCTAGTCGAGAGGAACCGGACGGAAGAGGCCATCCAGGCCTTCAGAGCGATCAAGGGCGCCCAAGACCGCTATTTCAGCAAGCACGGAGCCTACCTCATCGGCCCCGTCGGCGGGCTGGACATCGTCGTTCCCAACCTCCAATATTTTAACGCTTGGCCGAACATGACGGCGGGCACCGGAGTCCCCTCTTGGAGGATACGCGCCACCCGCAACCGGGCCGCCTCTATTTACGGCGCCTACGTTTTGACGTTCGACGCCAGGGCGGCCGGGGCGCCCTCGCTGACGTGCAGCAACGCCGCCTGCCAAAACGACCTTCTGGCGGCGTTGATCCCGTAACGATTCCGCAAGCCTGCATCAACAATCCGAAAAGGAGGACATTGAAATGAACACGAAGAAAATGCGCACCGTCCGCAAGGGCGAGTCGGGCTTCACGCTCATCGAGTTGCTGGTCGTCGTCTTGATCATCGGTATCTTGGCCGCCATCGCGGTTCCGCAGTACTTCTCGGTGATCGAGAAGGGCCATGCGGCGGAAGGCTACTCGTGCATCGACGTCGTTAAAGGCGCACAGGCCCGAGCGCACCTTGCCGGAGCCTATGTGGGTCAGAACCTAATGCTTGCTCCCGCCGCACTGGACGCCACTTGCCAGGGGATGAGATATTTTACCGGCAATACGGCGTCTTTGGCGGTTGGTGGTGTTGACGGTTACACCGTCACCCTGACGCGCAATGGCGTGCGCTTCTCCACGACCAGCGGTGCGGTGGCGGGTTATACGATCCAGTTGAACCATGTCGACGGCGTCGCGGACACTTTCGTAAATGGTACCGTGCCGGCGACGTGGAATCCTTAACGGTAATCAAGAAGATCAATCGCCGGGACGGCGGTTTCCGCGCCTGCGGAGACCGCCGTCACGGCGCGGTCGTTGTCATGGTTTGCGCGGCGTATTAAGCAACCGGGACGCCTTGAGGCCGGATAGGACCAGGATCCAACCGCCCAGCAGGGTTCCTCCGACGCAGAACGGCGCGCCCGCGGCGAGGGCGCCTAACAATGCCTTCGCGGCGGCCGCGCGGGGCTCGTCTCCATGCCAGCGCGTTTGGATACGTTTGACGACCGCGTAGCATAGCCCGAACGAGCCCAGGCAACCCATCACGAGGGAGACGGGACCCATCTCCCATTCCAGGCCGAAGAACAGCCAGTCGATGGCTAAAATGGCCAGGCCGCTGGCCGGATGGAAAAAAGAGCGCTTCGGTTCATCGTTCACTGTGACGCCTCGCGCCGTCATTGTGACTCCGCTGATCATGAAGGTCAAGGGGTATGGCCGCCGCAAGCCGAATCTGTTAGACTCCCGCCATGAGAAACCCCATCCTCGCCGCCTTCGCCGCCCTCTCTTTGCTCGGCGCCGCCGCCTGC